>NZ_CP109180.1 GCF_036248255.1 Streptomyces sp. NBC_01717
GCTGTTCGGTCATGACCACCACACCGCGCCCGCGGTTCTCCGTCCGCGCCGGCCTCGCGGAGCCCACCGACGACGCACCGTACGACGGAGTGCCGGAGCACCTTCTCGTGCCCTTGCAGTCCTGGGTGAAGGAAAGCCTGACCCACGAGGGCAGGCCGAAGGAGGCGGCACGTGACATCTGCCTTCGACTGCGCATAGCCCCGATCACAAGCCCTCGGCGGCTGGGTCCCCAGTACCTGGATGCTCTGCTGCTGAACGGAACGGATCTTCTCGACGTCATCGACGAGACCCTCGCCTACAACGCGACGGCCCCATACCCCGTCATCAAGTCATGGAGGGTCGACCAGCTCCAGCAGCTTCTGGACAATGCCGGATCGGCCTATCGGGTCGCAGAGTCGGAGGACGGGTTGGAGGAGCGGGTTGCTCCCGCCGTCCGCGACGCGGTCCGGCAGGCGATGGCCGACGCCGCGGCCGCCGCGGCCTCCGGATCTGCGGCCGACCATCTGGCGACCGCGTGGCAGGCGGTGTACGGGCGCAGCCCCGACCCGGGGCGCGCGTACAGCGAAGCCATCAAGGCGGTGGAGGCCGCGGCGCACGCCGTGGTCCAGGGCAACAACCAGAAGGCCACCCTGGGCACCATGCTCGGCGAGATCGGCAACGCCCGGCACAAGTTCGACACCACGATCTCCACGCCGTCCGGCAAGGACCCCATGGCCCCGGTGGAGGCGATGATGCGCGCCCTTTGGGAGGGGCAGACCTCCCGCCACGGAGGGCAGAGCGCCACGGTGCCCGAAACCCTGGAGGCCGCCCGCGCCGGCGTCCACCTGGCTGCTGCCCTGGTTCAGTGGTTCGTCTCCGGTGCCGTGGTGCGCAGCCCCTGAGAAGCGCCCAGCGTTCGGCTACTTCCTGGGCGGTGTCCTCTGTGCGCCCGTGACCCTTGTCTGCGACCGTGAGGTTCACCGGGATGGTTGTTCAGGCCTCGGCTGGTTCCGATGATTGAAGTCACGAGGGACCAAATCATGGGCGGTTGAGGACCACCTCGCCCGGAGCGCAGGTAGTCAGCGCGACCACGATGTCGGCGTTGCGCCGTACTTCGTCCCAGCGGCGTTGGAAGGTGCAGTAAGCGAGGGCATCGAGTCCGATATGGATGAGGTACGCGTGGAGGCGCTCGCGCAGGTGGGTCGGGAGCGGGCCGGTGGCGTGCCAATACGCGAGCAGCTCTGCGTAGATGTCGATGGCGCGCCACTGTGGGTACCACGGCCACCAGTAGATGAGCCAGGCCGCGTCGTAGAGGTGGTCGCCGTACAGTGCGTTGCCCCAGTCCAGCACGGCGGTGACGGTGCCGTCGGCAGCGAGGACGTTGCGACTGAGCAAGTCCCCATGGATCATGCGGCGCTCATCGGGCAGGTACGGCGCCAGTGTGGCGAGTTTGGCCAGTCCGGCCTCGACCGGGCCGAGTCCGATCGCGGAGTCGGCGAGCGCTGCTCGCCAGCCGGGTACCCGGCCTGTCTCGGTACCGATGGCCAGCAGCGCGGCCGCCCAGGAGCCGTACGGCGCTCGCCCGTCCGGGGTCCAGATACCGTAGCCAGCGGTGCCGGCAAGGTCGACCCTGCCGATGGCGTCGAGGGCGGTCAGTAGGCTCGGCAGCGTCAGCGCCACGTCGGCAGCGGGCAGGTCGTCGAACCCGGCCCCGTGCGCGCGGGCCGAGATCGCATAATGCGAGGCGTCGAACACGCCCCTCGCCAGCACCGGCGGGACGGGCAGGTTGGGCCGGGCGAAGCCGGCGGCGATCTCGTCCTTGGCGAAGTCCGTACCGTGCGCGCCGATGCGCAGGACCACCTCCACGCTGTCGATGGTCAGCTCGAACGCCTGAGACCAGGCGCCGGCCGCCAGCGGCAATGGTTCGGTCGCGCGCGCCCCGAAGGTCGTGCGCACCAGCCGTCGGGCCAGGTCCGGCAGCGGGGCGGGTGCATGCTCAGCAGGCATCCGAGCATGGTAGTGCTGTGACCGTGAAGGCTCGATTGATGTCCCTCCGCCGGAGAGGAACTCGTGATCACTGCGCGACTCGCAGGCCGCTCTTCTGACCGACCGCTCCCCAGTGGCCCGGGACATCCGTCAGCTCGCGAACCGTGGCACAGAGCCCGTTCTGACCTGCGGGGCCAGACGCGCACTACCGAGCGCCGGACACGCATCGGCCCCAACACCTTGGTGCAGAACGCCGCCGCGCGCTGCTGCGGCGGCAGCGCACGCAGTGCTGCCTGCAGGTCCAGACGTAGGTCGGCCGCGTCGCACGGATCGATGACGGGATCGGCAGCCTCCAGCTGCACATCCATGTCCATGGCGCGCACTGTGGCTCGCAGCATGCGCTAGCGTCGCGTGGCGCGCTCAGATCTGGGGGAGAGCATCGGTGTTAAACCTCTTTGGGTGGGGCGGCCGCTTGAGGGCCTGGTGGCATGAGACGCCAGCAGCGATTCGCTGGGTTGCCTACATCTCAGTCCCCTTGGGCTGTGCCACCGTTGGACTCGGCGTCTACGGCGATTCGCATCACTGGTGGGATGGACGAAGTTTCCTCACCAATCTGGTGTCCAGCTTCGCCAGTCTCCTGTTTGGTGTTCCGACAGCACTGGTCGTACTCGCTCACCTGAGTCAGATGCAAGCCGAAGCGATGGAACGCCGGGCGGTGCAGCGATCGGCCCGCAAGGCTGCCGCAGAGTTCGAACGGGCCCTGTTGGCAGGTTTTAAGGCGCCTGACTTCGCCGGCGCGACTGTGGGCATCAACCAGGCAGTACTCGCGAGTATTGGGTATCGGGACCGCGTTCGGGACGTCCGCGGAAGATTCCGCGGTTCACTCGATGCCTACGCCGCGCGGAAAAGAGCCTTCGATGAACACCTCAACCTCGGCGGGCTCGATTACCACATCTGGTTGACCGAGATCGCGACGAGGTGGCACCGCCTGGACTCCGAAGTACGACCCCGGCTCGACGAAACGGGGCTCCACTGGCTCGCAATGCACTCATACGTCGTGTTCAGGGACAACGTGCGGAAGCTGCAGGACGTAGAGCGGCCGATATTTGTGGCGCGGACGGAAGACAGGGTTAGAGCTTTGGAGAACGCCCCTGCCACCAACGCGAACGTGGAGAACCAAGCGCAACTCCGGGCTGAGGCCGAGGCTACGGTGGCATGTCTGAGCGCGGTAACGGAGATCGTGAGGCAAGCGGGCTACATACGGTCGATTGGGACCTAGGCAGTTTCGTTTGGATCACCGTGCAGACCAGAGGAAGATGCCCGCAATGTGGAGTCCGGCCAGGTAGATGGTCGCGGTCTTCTCGTAGCGGGTGGCGATGCCTCGCCACTGTTTCAAGCGGTTGATGCAGCGTTCGACGGTGTTGCGCTGCTTGTATGCCTCGCGGTCGAAGGCTGGTGGCCTGCCGCCTCGGCTTCCGCGCCGCAGCCGCGTTGGTCGGCCGGAACGGGGATGACCGCCCGGATCCCGCGCTTGCGCAGGTGCTCGCGGATCGCGCGGAGCGGCCGAAGAGGGAGGCGCCGGGCGGATGAGCCGGTGTCGGCGTCGGCCGGGGTGGCGGCGGTTGGCTCAATCTGTCGTGGACGCGCCCAATGTCGGCCAGGAGACTGGGCGTTCAGCCACCGGACCGGCCTCACTCCTGGAGACGACTTGCGCACCCATCTCGCCGCTGCCTTCAGCGCCGTCACACTGACCACGGGCATGCTCCTGACCGCGCCCACAGCCAGCGCCCAACCCGCGGCCTACCCCACCACCCCCTTCAACGTCACCGTCACGAACACGTACACGACTGGCACGTTGACCTGGTACGGCCGGTCGGTCCTCGTGGAGGGGGTCCACAAGTCGGCTGACCAGGAGAATTGCCGAGGCACCACGGCGTTCACCCTTGACGCCGGCAACGGGCAGCTGGGAGTTGGATACAGCAACACCAGGTCGTGTGCCGGCGAGGTCGTGCCGTTCAGTTTCACCGTGCCGGCTGACGTCCCTGGCGGAGCTGCGGTCGTCCGGGTCTGCCTGGATGACGGGTCCGCGCCTCCGCCCACGTACTTCAAGTGCGTGCGCTACGGGCATCCGTAGGCTGACCGGCAGACATTCCGGCATCCGAGTAGTGCGCTGGATCTCCCCCGTCTCCGTCGAGGCGGGGGCCGTTTCATGTCCGGACGGGGGCCGTCTCGACCGACCGCGACCCGGGTGATTCAATCGAACACATGTCCGAGCTGCCGCCCGATCCGCCACGCCTCCGCGCGATCCTGGCGCACCTCAACCAGCAGCTCACCGTCTAGTACCCCGATATGGCCTCGGGCCTACCGTCGCCGCAGGGTCCACCGGCTGCGGCTCACCGGCGCCGGCGGCTCGACGGCCTGCCTCAGCGCCTCGCGGAAGTCCCTCAGAGCCGCATCCATGCGTTCGTTGTCGCCGTGGTGCCGCACCGCTGCCGTAAGGACTCCATCGGCAGCGGGCGCGAGATCCTCCCGCAGGAGCAGCGGCGCCATGGCCGTCCCCAACCGCGCGAGAGGCACGGCAAGCGCTCCGGCAGAGACCCCGCTCTCCTGGTCCCAACTGAAAACGGCACGGGCCGCCTCCCCAGAGGCAGCGAAGAGTGCCGGCCCGCCTGTCCGACCAGCCAGCCCGTAGGCAATGCCCCCATGGACGAGAGCACGGAGGGCGACTCTTCCGCGCGCTCCCCAGCCTCCCCAGACGTGATCGTGCGTGTCCCCCGCTACCCGCAGCGCCAAGACGGCTGCCACCAACTCGATGGCCTGAGCCTCGAGGCTTGCTCGCTCGGCAGCCGCATCCTTGCGGGCCTCTGCCTGACGGTTGCGGCGCGCGGTCTCCCAGGCGCCAATGAACACGAGTGCAACGGTGGTGACCACCGTGATGCCCGTGGTGAGGAGAGCACTGTCCATGACCATCGGGACATCAAGACGGGGCAGGAAGTTCCCCATAGTCCATAACTGACCGTCACCCGCCCTGCAGCACCGTGTCCGTGGTGTCCGCTCATGTCGCCTCGTGGGTTCTCGTCCGCCGCGTCTCCACCGCCGGTCAGGTCGTCGACGGCTACGGGCTCGACACTCAGGAAGCCGACTGCCGACGATGGGCCAAGGCCCAGACCGCCGAGCGCGTGCGCATCGTCCACGTCGTCACGGACGGAGACGCGAAGGGCGGGAAGTCAGGCGTGAGCCTGCTCGACGAGCGCCCCGGGCTCATGGAGGCCGTGGAGTGGATCGCGGAAGGCCGCGCCGACGGCATCGTCGCCCCGAACCTCCAGCTTCCCGAAGGAACGCGGGCTCAGCCCGGTGAACGAGGCTATCCAAGACGGCTCCGACGCCGTGATCACGCCAACCACCGCGAGATCATCTCAGTTGCAGACGTCGCTGGTTCCGGCTGATCCTTTGCGTATTCGACGGCCAAGAAGGAGAACGACGTGGGGCTGATGCTGTTCCCGGGCGACGGCGACACCAGCAGTCCCGACGTCGCCTGGTCCTACAGCGGCTTCGCCGCGTTCCGACGACAGCTAGCGCGAGCGGAAGGGTTCAAGCTATCCGAGATGTGGGGCTTCGGCGGAGAGCGCCCCTGGAGTGACGTCTCCACCTCGCTCGAACCCTTCCTCGATCGTCCCGACGACGGCGGAAGAGAGCTCTCGCCCGCCGAATGCGCCGCACTCCTGCCCCGCTTGGAAGCGATCGTCGACCAGTGGCGGAACGACCTCGACGTCCCTCGGACACACATCGATGCGGCCCAACAGCTGACGGTCGTTCTGCGTCTCTGCGTCGCGAAGGACGTCGAACTTCTCTTCCTCTGACGGCCACGAAGCGGGGGCCGATCCTGACACTCCTGTAGTTACGGGACAGCCCTTAGGACGGTTCCTTTTGGCCCCGGGCCAACGTCCACCGCTGGTCCGCCCAGCCATGAGCGAGCGGGCCTCCAGCCGAACCCGCTCCCTCGCAGCCCTCTTGGCATCGGTCAAGCCGCCGCCCTGCGCGTATCTCACAAACCACAACTACCGACCCGGCTCAGGCGCTGGCAGGCGAACGGCCCGACATCACCCAATCAAGTTCAGTAATAGGGATAGGGCTGCACCTAGAGGATGACGGCGGGCGAGGAATTTAACGAAGAGGCGCCTTCGATGGCTCTACCGGGACGTCATTTAGACCGAATCGATCGAGCAGTTGGCGGACACCTGAGATTCGCTCACCAATGTGCCGCCCCGGGCCGACAATTACCCTTTTTACCGCATCGACCGGAAGGTCGAGTTGCAGATACGGAATGAGCCCGATAGGCCCCACCCGAAATCTCAAGTCGTCGCGAGTGCCACGATCCGGAATCATCAAGCGCCACTCTTGCTCCTCGCGAAAAGCGGGATGCTTGATCATAGCGAGAGCATTCGTAATACTATATTGGGGTGTGCGATTGGGGGGCCATCGGTCGATCCAGCCTCGTTCGATGCCCTCATCGATCCCGTAGCAGACCTTATCGAATAGCCCTTCCCGAGCTTTCTGCTTGGACAGATCGTAGAGGGCTTCCGCCTGGATACCGAGCGCGAACCCTCCTGCGCCACCGTACCCGCG
Organism: Streptomyces sp. NBC_01717; assembly: GCF_036248255.1. NCBI lineage: Bacteria > Bacillati > Actinomycetota > Actinomycetes > Kitasatosporales > Streptomycetaceae > Streptomyces > Streptomyces sp. NBC_01717. The sequence continues at coordinate 6,592 of NZ_CP109180.1, forward strand.
CCACTGGCTGAGTAGATCGCCGCTGTTGCAGAAACAGGTCACGTACACATGGAGCTGCTCGGGAGAGAGTGTGACCGCCTGGTCAAGCTCCGCGATGATGGCGTTAAATACGTCAACGAGCTCGTCATGGTCAGCTCCAGCTCCGCCCCCGATGGGTCTCGGAGCCCGGTGCCTCTCCAGCCACTGCACCGACTTTTGAAGCTCGGCCAAGAGGTAATCGTGAGAGTAGGTCAACTCTTGCGCATCGTTCAGAAAGGACGCATCGGAAGCCCACAAGGTTATGTTTGACACGATACCGTGGAGCCCTGCCGCAGTGGTGTAGTGATATACGACCTCCGGCGCCCCAATGTATTCGTGCATCACCATGCGGTAACTTCCTCCTTTTCGGCCGAAATGAATTTCAGCGCTCGCCGGGGGACTTGCTGGCCCAGCCTCCGCTCTCACCATTACACTCGGCTCGGACCGTTGGGGTCGGGACACTCAAGCTGGCTGTGAAGCGCGTAGCGGGTCACGCAGACGGGTGTGAGTAGTGGCGGTAGCGCTGAGATTGATCATGGTCTCTGATGCTGGGCCCGGAGAGGCTGGCCACTCTTCCGCGCTTCCCGGCGTCCATGGCGGAAGGCCTCCGGCGGCCTGGAGGGCGGCAGTGCGTACAGGCCGGGAACTCGGTTCCGGCACGCGGATACCTCCGTGAGACGGGACGGTCAGTGTCTCGTCTCGTTGAACCTGCTCCGATCCGGAGCCCATGACCTGGGCAGAGCAGGCTCGGTGAGACGGATCGTCTGCGGCCGGTCTCATCGGATCTGCTCCGCCGGGAGTGTTCTCGTTGCCGTCTCACTTCATCTGCTCCGTTCCGGCGGTTCTCTGTCACGACGCCCGGATGTCCTTGCCGCCGTCCGCGGCCCGCCCCTTCCTGAAGGAGACCCGGGTGCCCGAGTCCGACGCACGCCTTTCCGACACCGTCCCGGCCGCCCGCCACGGTGGGCCCGCCCAGGAGCGGCCAGACGTCGACTGGACCCCGGTCCGCAACGGGATGGACTACCTCCGCAGCGCCGTCCAACACCTCGCGGGGGCGGATGGGATGGACAACCTCCGCAGTGCCGCCCAGTACTTCGCGGGGGCCGAGGCGGCCGAGCCGGACGACCGCGCGCTCAAGTACGCCGTGCTGCACCTGCAGGCCGCGACCGAGGTCCTGCTCAAGGCCCGGCTCACGCACGAGCACTGGAGCCTGGTCTTCACCGAGCCCGGAGCCGCCAGCTGGCAGAAGTTCACCGCCGGCGACTTCGAGAGCTGCTCGCTCGCCACAACCCTCGACCGGCTGGAGAAGATCGCCCGGGTCAGCCTCACGCAGCAGGAACGCAGGGCGATCAGCAGCCTCGCCAAGACCCGCAACGCCCTGACCCACTACGGTCACTCGGCCTCGGCCTACCAGGTGGAGGCACAAGCCGCGCGCGTGCTGGGCCTGCTGCTCACCTTCGTCAGCGAGCACCTGCGCCCGCCCCAGGTCACGGAGGCCGCCTACGTCAAGCTGGTCATGGAGGAGGTGCGCGGCCGCCTCGGCGCCATCAACGCCCTGGTGGCAGACCGCATGAAACAGATCTCCGGCCAGCTGACGGAGCACGCCGCCTACACAGTGATCTGCCCCGACTGCCGCCAATCGGCCCTGGTGGTGGGCGAATGGCCAACCTGCCTGTTCTGCCTGCAGAAGTTCGCCGCTCCCCAGGAGGCAGCCCTGCGGTGGGGCTGGGAGGCCCTGGGCGACCCGGAGCATGTCGACTGGTATGTGGACGACTGCGACTGCACGGAGGGAGCCGGGTCCCTGGTGTGGCCGGTCAATACAGTGGCCTCCCCGGTCGAGGACGTGGCCCTGTGCTTCAGCTGCCGGGCCGTGTACGTCGAGGTGAAGGACCGGTGACCGCCCCCGTCCTGCGGCCTGGTCCCGGGGCTCCGGCGACGGGACATCGAGACCCCCGCGCACTGTGGCCCGAGCACGCCCGCCGGCTCCACGACCACCTGGTGGAGCTGTACGGCGAGGACGACGCGCTGCCCACCCTCGCCGCCGCCTGGATCGCCCACCAGCGCAGCGTCAACACGCAGAAGACCTACGGTCGCGGCTTCCGCATCCTCGAGGAGTTCGCCCGCGAGTACGGCGTCCACCCGATGGCCGTGACCTTCCCGCTCGCCGACACCTTCCGCCTCCATCTGGAGACCGCGCCCACCTTGCAGCGGCTCAAGGGCGGGGCACGCGGCGAGATGGCCCGCACCGGCATGCCGTACTCGGACGCCTCCCGCGCGCGAACGCCCTGTCGTCGGCCAGCTCGTTCTTCGCGTACCTGGACGTCGTCAGCGACGACGGGGTGAAAAACCCCTTCGACGCAGTGCAGCGCCCGTACATCGACCCGGACTACTCGCCCACCCCTGGCTACACCGAGGCCGAGTTTGCACGCCTGCTGGCCGTCGCCCGGGACCACCATCGCGTCGCCGCGTACCGCACACGCGCCTACGCCCTGCTGCTCGTCCTCTACACCTGCTGTCTGCGCATCGACTCCCTGCTCAACGCCCGTGTCGACGACCTCGGTTACGACAAGGGGCACCGCGTGCTGCTCCTGGAGAAAATGAAGGGCGGCGGCCGCAAGAAGAAGCCGATCCCGCCCGCGGCCTGGGACGCGCTCCAGGGCTACCTCGACGGCCGCACCGAGGGTTGGCTGTTCCAGACCGCCACCGGCGGCCAGCTGGACGAGCCCGCGGTGTGGCGCCTACTGCGCTCCCTGGCCAAACGCGCCGATCTGCCACTGCGTGGGCCGCACGGCGTGAAGGGCGACGCGGTCACCCACGCCCTGGCCAAGCCGGAAGCCCGCCCGGACAAGGTCCAGCGCTGGGCCGACCACAAGAACCCCCGCACCACCCAGCGCTACAACCACCGCAAGGAACTGCTGGACGACAGCCCCGGCTACGGCCTCGCCGCCGACATCGCAGGCGCGCTGGAACGTAGCGAGGCCTGAGCGGCAAGGACGAGGTTGCGGGGCTAGGCCCGTAGCGGTGTAGGGGACGCGATTCCAGCGGCGACAGGCAGGAAAGCCGCAGGTCGGTGGCTTTGAATACGGAACTCCTCGTGGGCAGCGTGGAGTCCGGAGCCGGGGCTTGCGCTGCTAACCCCCGGCTCCCCCATCCTTCGGCACTGTCAGAGCCGCTGCCCGGGACACAAGGGCTGGGGCTACTGCACCCTCCGCCCAGAACGCGCACCCGGCGCGTCTGACCTCCGAGCCCGAAGGACAACCGATATGACCGCCCGCCAGGCCGCGCGCCGCCTCATCACCCGGACCGCCCCGCCCGTCGGACTGGCGGGCCTGGCCCTGGCCGCCAAGACCTACGCCGACGTGTCGGGATGGGTCGCCCTGCTCATTACTGTGGTCGGTGTCGTCATCGGCGCCCTGCCAGCGCTTCTGCCGCAGGAATCCGAGCACCGACGCGACGCGTGGCGAGACTGGCTCCGCCACCGGGAGCGCATGGCGCGTCTGCGCATTGGTGTCCACGCCGCACGTTCCCCCGCGGGGCGGGGGAATGATCGCTCCGGCTGATTGCGCAGGACACGCTCATCGAGGGTGCGGTCGACGAGTTCGAGTGCGGACCTTGGCCTCCTGGTCGACCGGCACGGCGGTCACTGCCCGGCGCCCGGGTCCGCCTCACTGACGGCCGCCCCGCCGTGGTGTACGCGGCGGGGTAGTGCGAGGCGGGTGCGTCGACCGCCTACCTGATTCGCGAACTAAAGTTGGGCGGGCGCGGCCGTCTGCTACCGCCAGAAAAAGTTTTGTCCCCCGTCTTCACAGGCGGAGGGGGTGCACGGCCTGTGATTGTTAGAACGCGACCACACCAGCAACCTTTGAATGAACGATATATATACACTTCATCGGACACATTGCGCGACCGAGGTCGTAACGCCCCTTAGAAACCAAGGGTATTGTAGGACCTGCCTCGCAGAACCCTCCAACTGAACAGCGGAGGCTGTCCAGTTCGCAGACCCCCCGGTACCAGCACGCCTGGTGCCGGACCGGGAGGGCGAAAGTGAGGTGGTGCTGATGAGCGGCCCGTGGGACAAGCCCGACAGGAAGAAGTGGCCAGAGCCAGATAAGTGGCAGGTCTTCCTGACGGCGACAAGTCTGCTGGTGGCAGTCATCGCGCTGGCGGTGCAGTTCGCTCAGTGACGTCACTGAGTCCGCCTCACGACCGGTCGGAATCGGTCCGCGCCCCGCTGCGAATGCAGCGAGCCCGGCCGCCTGTAGATCGACCGGGCTCGTGAACTGCGTGGAGGGACCTGATCCGGATACCGCCGGGTCGGGTCTCTCTGCGCCGACCGGAGCCACCCCCAGCCGACAAGTAAAACATTACCACCTTTGAACCGCATCCAACCTGAAACCGCAGGTCAGAAGGCTGACCACCCCACCCTGACGCACCCGTGGATGCGTAAGGGTGGAGGTCTCACGCCTCTACATGACGACGGCGAGCAGGGCGTTGTCCTCCCACTGGTCGACGACTTCGAGGTATCCGGCGAACACCTTGGAGTACGGGGCCCATCCGCCCTGCTTGGCGATGACGATCTGGTCGTGGCCGTTGAGGCGGGAGGAGGTGGCCAGTCCTCGGCAGGGCGAGTGCCCGGTGAACGGGATCTCGATCCCGGCGCGTTCGCCGGCGCGGGTGATGATGTCGCCGATGGACTCGGGCTGCGGCCCGCGCTCCAGCCGCGCGGACCTCTCGTACGCCACGAAGCGGTGGCAGCTGCTGCGCCAGCACAAGGAGCGGCGCTTCCTGCGCGGTCAGGCCAGCCGCTGACGGCAAGAATTGAACTGGTAGATAGAGCCAACTCGGCCGCCCCCCAGGCCCGGCCCGGTCCGATGCGCGACAATCGCGGCGTGCAGACATCGACGTTCCCCTCGGTCCGCGCGCTCGACCAACTCCTCGACGGCCTGGGTGCCGGCGCGGCTCGTCGGCGTCAGCTTGACATGGTGCGCGGGGAGCTGGAGCGGGCGCTGAACCGGGGCGCGCTGCCGGTCGGTGCCCGGCGCAGCCTGCAGCGGCTCCTGGAAGAAGAGGCGCTCCGCCCGTACGTACGGCTCGCGGAGTCCGGGGCGCTGCGGCACCGACGGGTCGCGGGTGCCTTCCCGCCCACATCGAAGGCGACCAACGAGATCCGCCGCAAGTGCATCGACCTGCTGCGCGAAGCGCTGGGGGTGCCCGCGCTGCGCCTGGGCGGCGGGGAGATCCCGCTGCAGCCCGCACCGGAGGCGGCAACACTCTCCGCCCTGACCCGCCAGCTCGACCAGTACCTCGCCGGGGCCATGTCCCCGGCACAGACCCGGCTGACGGCCGTACTCGCACTGGAACTGGACACCGCGGCACGAAGCGGGGAACTGGCCGACCTGCGCACCACGCACCTGGGCCAGGACAACACCGCGGTGTACGTCGAGCGGCGCCCCCAGGGCGGTGGCGCCATCGAGGGGGAGTGGGTGGAGACCTCGGCGCTGGCCCGGGCCGCGCTGGAGCGCTGGCTGGACGTGCGCGAGGACCTGGTGCAGCGGGCCCACGGCACCTCGCGGCTGTGGGTGTCGCTCTGGATGAACCACGACGGCGTCCTCGACGACCAGGGCTACACCGTGATCCGCCCGCCCGGGATGCCGTTGGAGGAGAACGGGCTCGTGACCTCGTACCGGGTCGGCCGACTGAGCTACGACGGGCTGCGCCAACTGTTGCCCCTCAAAATGGAGCAGCTGCGGCGCGCGGTTGAGGCCGAACGCCAGCGCACCGCCGCGTAGTCCCTTCCCTACTTGCTGCCTGACCTGGTCTTTCGCCGTACGGCGGCCGTGCACCCCGAAGGGCTTGTTATCAGCAAGAGCGCGGCTTCTATGGAACGTAAGCGGATCACATTGCAGCTTTCCGTTCAGCAGGCGGGCCGGAAGAGGTTCACTCCGTCGAGTGAGGCCGGCTCTATCCGGAGTTGCTGCTTGATGCCTCCAGCAGCGGCAGGGGGGGTCAGCTTCTCTGGCGTCGTCTTCCAAAGATGATCAGCAGTCGATATCTTCCCGCCATGGGTGAGTGGGGGATGCATCTCAGACGGCGCGGCTGCTGGTTCTCCTGGCAGAACGTGGATGAACTAGTCAAGATCCTTGAAGAGGAAGTTCCGCAGGGCCAACTGGCTATATCTGGCGCCGAGATCTCGATCTCAACCGATCAGCATGGTGTGCGGTGGAAGAAGACACAGACGCGTGAGTGGACCGACCTCAACGCCTTCAAGACCGACATGCAGAGCAATCAGGTGATTTCAGATCTGGTGATCGAACGCCGATCAACGGCCGCCGATACTCCCAGGATCACTATCGAGATCGGTAAGCGCACGCGCGCTTGGCGCCCGTTCGGCAGGCGGGCCTTCGCGGTGAGCCGACTCAGCGGCGGCAGTGAATCGTGGCAGCTAGGTGCTGCCACCCGGATCGCCGACACCTTCGCTCGCGCTCGGTTCCTCGGGCGCCGCCTGGCTAAGTGGCTCGACCGTCTTCAGTTCCTGTGTATCGCCGTCGCTTCGTGGAGCTTGATCTACTCCCCCTCCGGAGTCGGTGGGCAAGTCGGCTCTGCGGGTCTCCTGATGCTGGTTGCGGCATACCAAATCGACAAATACCTAACCCGAACGATCTTGCTGAATCAGCCGAAAGGCATGCAGGGCTTCGTTGCCCGAAGGAGTGCCAACCACCGTGTGACGGGCGGTAGCCAGCGGGAGGTCTTCCTCTTCGTCATGAGCGTCTTGGGTGCGGTCGCCGGAGTGATCGGCACGGTCGTTGCGATCGTCACCTATCTCTTCCCGCGAGGCTGAGGACTCTGGTGCCGGTGCACTGTCGGGCCAGCTCGGCCCGCAGTCGCTCGTTGTCGAGGGTGAGGGCCTGGACGCGCTGGGCGAGTGTGTCGACGGACAGGCGAAGATCGGTGATCTCCTCGTGGCGCGCGCGACGTGCCTCGCGGAGCTGGCCCTGGAGTTCTTGGATGCGTCCGCGCAGGGTCGCCGGGACGTCTGGGCCGCTGGAGCGTTCGTCAACGCGCTGCCGGAAGAGTTCCAGGATGTCGTTGGCCCGGTAGGCGGTCGCCCGTGAGGTGCCCGCCTCGCGGGCCAGGGAGGCGACGGTGAGGCTGCCGTCACTGTGCTGCGGATCGCCGGCGAGGAGGCGATCCATGGCCCCAATCAGGGCGGTATGAACCGCGGGTGTGTCACACGCGAAGAACCCCGGCGGACAGTTTCCACCGGGGTTCTTCGGGCGGGCCGACGGGCCTGCAGGCGTGCTACAGGTCGATTTCCTCGTCGTCGCGGTCGCGGTCCTGGCCGTTGTCGGCCGGGGGCGGGGTCGGCTCGAAGCTGCGGGGGCGGGCGGCGTGGTCCAGGCCCCGGGCGGCGAAGCCCTTGTCGCCGTCGCCGCGGTGTTCCTTCTCCGCCTCGGCGACCTCGCGGTGGTCGGCGCCGGCTGTGTCGACCAGGTGCCGGGCGTGGGCGGCCTGTTGCTCGTAGGCGCTGACGTCGGCCGGGGTGACCTCCTGGCCGGACGCCGTCTTCTCCTCCAGTTCGGCGGCGGTCCGGTCGAGCTGGGCGAGGGCCGGAAGTATCCCTGCGACCTCCTCCTGGTGGGCGCGGACTTCCTGGTCCTCGGTCTGGGTGTCGCTCACTGTCGTGTCCTTTCTTCTCGGTGACGGGGTCTCAGAAGTCGATGTCGAGGTCGTCGTCGACCTCCGGCGGCGCGGGGCCGGCGCCGGGCTCGTCGCGTACCGGTCGCAGGTGGCGCCCGGCGGCGGTCGGCTTCACTGCTGCTGCTCTTCGCGCTCGGCGGCGGTCAGCTCGACCGGGGCCTCGTGGCCGGCGGCCTTGAGCAGCGCGGCGACGTTCAGCTCGTCGCCAACGGCCACGGCGCGCGAGTCGCGGGCGTTGCTCGCGGCGACCAGGGCCTCGACCGTCTTGCTGATCGCCTCGACTCGGGCCACCTCGGTGCGGTGCATCCACTGGGCCTCGGTGGCGCGGGTCTGTCCCTCGATCGCGGCGAGAACGTGCTGGTTGCGGCCCTTGGTCTCCTCCATCACCCGCTGGTGACGCTGCTCGCGCTCCAGGCGACGGTCGCCGCGCCACAGCGGGGCGGCAACCGCATAGATGGCGGCGGTGCCCAGCAACCACATCAGAGCTCGCAGCGGCCAGTCCGGTGTCCAGGCCGTGATGCCGAGCAGGGCGAGGGTTCCTCCCGCTGCAAACGCGAACCGGGTGGTATCGCTGTCGCCGTGCGGTTTGGCGGCCGACACTGTCCCGGCCGCGGCGGCAAACGCGGCCAGCACTCCCGTGATCCACAGCGGTTCGGTGGAACCGTCGGGCAAACGGTCGTGCCATGCCCACGCCAGACCAGTAACGGCCGTAGTGACCAGCCCTGGCGCGAAGCGGCCGAAGTGCTCCCACAGCAAGCGGGCGGCGGAGCGGACCGGCGGCAGCGGCTCGACGTTGGCGATGTACGGGGCGGTGATCTGATGCTCGCGGGCGAGCAGGTGCAGGGTGGGGTCGAAGGGGACGGGCTCGGTCATACGTCGATCTCCATCTCGTGTCCGGGGGCAGGAAGTCGTCTGGCGGTGGGCCCGGTTGGGGCGGGCTCCGTATCTGCGCGGGCCAGCTCCGGCTCGCGTTCGGCGTGGTGGACGCGCTCGCGGTCGGCGATGGCGGGCTGCATCGCCCGCTCGGCGTGGTCGACCAGGGCGGTCGGCGCGAGCTGCGGGTGCAGAGCGAGGTCGCGCATGTGGTGGCCGGCGGCGTCGAGCCGGTCCAGAACGGCGGTGCCCAGGACCTGCTCGCCGGCATAAGAGGCGGTGCCGCCCGTCCCTGCGCGCTCCAGCTCGTCGAGGACCTGGCCGCTGGGCTGGGCGCCCGGCCGACGGGCGGTCTCCCACGCGACGGTGACTGTGTCGATCGGCGCGTGCCGGTCGTGCAGCGTGGTCATCGCCTCGTAGACGGCGGCCAGCTGCGGGTCGGAGAAGTCACGGGGCTGCAGCCAACCGGTGACCTCGGGCAGCTGCTCGGGACGCCACAGCAGCGAGGCGACGGTCTCCATCTCGGCCTGCAGGTCAACCCGGGCCCGTGCGGTGTGCTGCGCAAGCTGGATCTGCTCCTCGGCCGGAGTGTCGAGCAGATTCCGTACCGTCTCCGGCGCCGCCTTCCAGGCAGCGTCCAGGGCGGCGAGCCGGTTGCCGGTCCGCTCGACCTGGTCCAGCGCCTGGGCGGCCTGGTCGACCTCGGCCTGCTGCGCGGTGCTCCGGAGCTCATTGCCCGCGTGCTCGACGGACCGGTGGATCGCCGACTCCAGCGTCATCCCGCCGTACAGCGGCGCGGTGCGCGGGTCGGGGCAGGCGTTGGCCAGCGCCGCGATACGCGGCCGGGCCAGGCACTGGCGCAGCCCCTGGTCCTCGATCTGGGCCACGGCCGCGGTGACGGCCGACGGGACCTCCGTGCTGGGCACCGTACGGAAGTCGATGTTCTGCAGCGTCGTCCACAGCGCGCCCAGGTCCGGGCTGGAGAACGCGCCGGCGGGCACCCATCGCATCGCGGGCAGCACCTCGGGACGGTGGAGAGCCGCCCCGATCAGCGCTTCTTCGGCCCGGCGCGCTAGCCGGGTCATAGGTCGATCTCCTCATCGAAGTCGATCTCTGCCGGTGGGTGGTGACGCTCGGCAGGCTCTGGCGTCCGGTGGTCGGCCGCCGCAGCACGGCCTCGGACCACGGGATCGAGGTCGGGGCGCTTTGGATTGGGGATCAGGTCAGCGACGGGCTCGTGGCGGCGCACCGTGCGGCCGTCTTCCTGCTTCTCGACGCACCAGGTGACCGTGCCTTTGTCGGTGATGCGGAGCGGCGCATGCCCTACTGGCGGGGGCAGGATCTGGTCGGAGACCCGCTGGCCGTCGATGGACAGTCCGCCCTGGTCGGCGACGACCGTGTGGCCGGCGCCGCGCGCCCATGCGGGGGCGCGGTCTCCATAGAGACGCGGCTCTTGGCCGACAGCTACGGAGGCCACGATCCGGCCGTGCACAACGACCGCTCCACGGTCGGTGATCTGCAGGGCCTGGGAGTTGTACGGGTCGCCGGGCAGGCGTGCTTCGGTAGCGGTCGGGGGGCTCACTCCGGGCACCCGCTGGCCGTCGATGCTCACCCCGCGGGCGTCGACCTCGATGGTGTGGCCGTGCCGTTCGATCGTCAGTCTCGACTCGGCCGCGCTCGGTGCCTGTCCCGCCAGATCGCGGTAGTGCTCCAAGCCGACCCGTTCGCTGTATTCGGGCTGCCATGCTTCGCGCGGCGCCATGTCGCGGTGGAAGATTGCCCACTGCTGATCCGTGGCGGGCGGGCCATAGGCATGACCGCTCGGAGAGGTCGAGGGGTGCCGGTCGGGCATGGCGTCGCCGGTGCGGGTCTCCAGCGCACCGCGCTCCTCGCCCGTCATAACTGCGCCCCGTCGGCCAGCTCGGCGAGCACGCGGGCGTGGCACGGATCGCCCTCGGGGCACCAGCAGCCCAACCGCTGGCCCTTGAGCTTGGGCAGCTCGCGGGCGACCAGGGGCTGGTGGGCGTCGAGCCACTTCCGGTACTTGTCGACGACCTGCTCGGCCGTGCCGTCCTTGCCGACCACGTAGGGGTTGGCGAGCAGGTGCCCGGCGAGGTGCCAGCCGCCCCGGTACATCGGGCGGCCGACGTAGATGACGTCCCCGATCTCCGGGTCGTCGCGGCGGCCCTTGAGGCAGACCACGGTCGTCGGTCCCGTGGTGGCCGGAGCCGCGGGCGTCTCGGGTCCGGCGTCGCGTTGCTCCTGGTTCTCGGCGAAGAGGTCGAGGCCCAGCTGCAGGCCGCCCCTCATCTCCGGGTTGAAGTGGTTGGCGGCCGGCATCAGCTGATCACCGCCGCGAGGGACCGGCCGAAGCTGGTGAGCAGCAGGACGACGACGACGGCGGTGACGATGGCACCGCGCCCGGTCGCAGCGACGACCTTGACCAGGTCCAGGGGCATCTTGACGGCGATGGCGATGACGGTGACGACGTAGGTGATGATCGCGGCGCCGATCATGTTGCCCAGTCCGGCCCCGGTGTTGAGGAGTAGAAAGGCGACCAGTACAGCCATGAAGATCGCCGCCCATGCGGCCTTGTGCTCACGCGTGACGTTCATCGGGTCACCGCCGTACGCGGGAGCGGGAGGGGAATCGTGACGGCGGCGGTCTCGACTGCGAGCAGGCAGGTCCGCATGTGAGCCGCGGCGGTCTCGGGGTGCCTGCCGTACTCGTGGGCGAGTTCGGCAAGTGCGGTGGCCGCGCCCTCGGGCCCGAGGCGGGCGGCGGTCTCGTGGATGAGTTCGCGGGTCCGGGCCGGGTTCGCCGCGAACTCAGCGGTGGGTACCTGGGAGACGAACAGGAACGTGGCGAGCGTCGTGGCGACGCGCGAGGTTGAACGCACAGCAGCCTCCGGCAAGGGAGAAGAAGAGACAGGGGGTCCGGCTCGACCCCGGGCGGGGCGGGTCGCTCATCCGCCCGGGGCGAGGTGGGGAGTGGTCAGCCGTTGCCGTTGCCCTCGCGGGCGGCACGGGCGCGCTCGGCGGCCTCGGCGGCCTCCTGCGCGCGGCGCAGCGCCTCGCTGGCGGCGGGATCCTGGATGACGGCGGTGATACCGATGGCGGCAATCACGGCGGTCAGCCGACCAGCAGCGCGGTACGCGAGTGCGGGCGCACGGGCTCCGCGGAGTCCTGCCGGCCGTCCCGCTCGTGCGGGGTCGGACGCAGGGGAAGCTGCAGCTTCGTCTCGGCGTGCACGGGGTTGTCGCAGGTGACGACGCCGTTGCGGGTGACCACGCTCTCGAAGTCGCGGCAGTCGCGGCACTTCGGGCCGATCCGCCCAACGACTGCGAGGCGCGGGCCGGTGAGAACCGGCAGGGCGCGGATGCCCTCGGGCGACAGGCGCAGGGCGGGCAGATCATCGACCGCGACGTTGGCGCCGGGGATGAAGCTGAGAGAATTACGCACGGAGATCCCTCCAACTAGGGGTGTCTCGATCCGGAAGGCGGTTGCAACGCCTGTCCGGGGTGTAGTCAGGGCCTGCAAGCCCTGACTGGAGAGGGGTTCGGGGCCTGCAAGCCCTGGGCCCCTCTCGCTCTTCTATTAAGCTTCCCCCTAGCCAGCTTGTCAACATTATTGGATTCTTGATTTCTGGAATGTTGGCAACCATGCATGTTGGCATTACAGTTAGCGGGCAAGCACGGAAGCCATGAAGTCAACGAGAGGGCCATAGGGTGCTCGGAACACTGGAACGACCCATCACAGGAGCCAACGTGCCGCAGCAGGGCGAACCGCAGCCTCAGGTGCCCGACGAGGAGCCTGAGGAGCGCGTCAATTTCAGCGCCCGTGTCCGCGTGTCCGTACGGAAGAGGGCCAAGCTCTACGCGGCCGGCCACGACGTGAGTCTGCAAGACCTCGTGGACGCGGCGCTGGACGACTACCTCACCCGACACAACGCATAAAAACGCCCCAGCGGTGCGTCATCACCGCTGAGGCTCGACGCAAATTGGGAGTTGACCTAGATGCGCCACGACCAGGGTACGGGCACCGATCCGTACTGGTCAGCAGCTGAATTCAACCAGGTGGACTGGCTCGGGACCGCTCACCGGATCCTGACCGACACGCCCGCCTGGATCCTCATCGTCACGGGCGCCGTCGTCGTGGTCGTCCTCTTCCTGGTCCAGTACCTCACGGTCCGCAAGATCGTCTCCGACCGGAAGCAGACGGCAGCAGAGCGGCAGCGCATCCGCGAGACGGAGGGCGCGGAAGCAGCCCAGATGCTCGGGGGCATGGGGCCCGCCGGCCGCGTCGCTCTGGGCGGCGTCCTGGTGAGCCTGTACGGCCTGTGGGGATTCGCGCGCGGCACGGCGGAACTGCCGTTCGTCATCGCGATCGGGTTCTGCGCGATGTTCGACGTGATGGAACTGCAGCTGTTCCGGATGCTCTACCAGACCGCAGACCCGCGCCTGGGCAAGACTCGGCAGTATCAGCTCATGCACGGCACGGCCTGGGGGCTGGTCACGCTCAGCGCCATAGCGAACTTCATGCACGCGCCGAACGCGGTCAGCGCGCCCTTCATGGCTGTGATGCCCGCTGCTGCGGCCTGGGTGATCGAGCTGGAGCTGCGCAAGCGGATGGCCGGCAGCGAAAAGAAGGAGCAGGACAAGGGCAGCGGCGGACCGATCCGCCTGGTCGTCAAGATCTGGCACAAGGTGTGGGCCGCCATCTACGGCGCCGCCGGCATCGACCCGGGCGAGAAGAACAGCGAGATGGCGCAGAAGGCGCTGGGCCGCAAGGCAGCGAAGCGCGCCTACGAATTGCGCCTGAGCCTGGAGCGCCAGCAGAACCTGCAGCAGCAGATCGACGACCTCAAGGGCGAAGAGCCCAGCAGGGAGAAGACCCGCCGGGTCGGGGCCCTGCAGGCCGAGCTGGACGCCCTCGCGAAGCGCACCCGGCGCCCGCGTAACCGTGCTCAGAAGGTGCTGATGCGCGGCGACCTCCACGAACCGGCCGCGACGCTCGAACTGCTGCGCCGGATGGCCTGGCTGACGCGTACGGACGACGTGGCGCTGCTGACGTACGGCCCGGACAGCAAGGCCAAGCAGATCATGGAGGAGCTGAACATCGCGGCGAACGCCGACTTCGTCGAGGCGAGCAACCGTGCGGCCGAGATCGACGCCCGCGCGGCAGAGGTCGACAAGGCCCGCCAGCAGGCGGAGGAATCCGTCAAGAAGGCCCAGGAGCAGCTCGCGCTGCTGCTCGAAGAAGTCGAGGCCACCAAGAAGGACGCGGCAACCGCCGCGGAGCGGGCAGCCAAGGAGAAGGAGAAGGAGAAGGAGCGGCTGCGCCTCCTGCAGGAGGAACGGGAGCGCCTGGAGAACAGCGACGCCACGGCCGGTCAGCTCTACCAGAAGACGGTCAGGGAACTGGAGCAGACCCGCGCGCAGCTCACCGCGCTCATGGAGGAGCGGGGGAAGCTCGCCGGCACGACCACCGACGTGCAGCGGGAAGCCACTCAGGCCCGGGAGGAAGTCCTGCGGCTCGAAGGCGTGCAGAAGGCCCTGGAGGAGCGGCTGGGTACGGCCGCGGAGGAGCGCGAACGGCTGACCACGGCTGCGGCCGACGCGCAGAAGGAAGCGCGCGAGGCGCGCGAGCAGGTGCTGCGTCTGGAGGAGCGGCTGGCCTCGGTCGAGCGGCTGCAGGCGGCCGGAGTTCCGGCGCGGACCCAGCAGTCCGGACGGGTCGACGCCCGGATCGGCACTGCGGGCGGAGACACCCGCCAGCGCATCCGCGAGCTGCTCGGTGAGATGAGCCTCGAGGAGCGGGCCCAGTCTCAGCGGAAGATCGCCGCGCAGCTCATGGACCAGGTCGGCCTCGGTCTGGACGCAGTCCGCAACCACCTGCGGGCCATCGACCAGGAAGACGAACAGGCGGGCGTACCCAGTCCCCGTACACACCCGTCGGAGCCGGACCTCGCGCGGTGAGCCCGGGAGTCAGCGGAAGCTCCGCACTTGTCAGCGCAGCGACATATACAGACAGGAGTGGCCCCGGTGCTGACTGAGCTTGGCGGCTACAGCACCGGGGCCCCAACGAAGGGAACCTTCGTGAACGACAACAGTAAGGCCAGCACCCAGACCGACTCGACCTCGACTGCCCCGTCCTCGCCCGACGAGCAGACAGCGGTCGAACACCAGCAGCAGGTCCACCGAAGCCCGCTGTTCAGCGAGGCCCCCTTCTGGCGCGGGTCGGGTGTGCGCGTCACAGCGCTCGCCGCGCCCACCACGTTCATCGCGGCCGGGGAGGTCACCCCCGCTGACAGCATCTCCGACGCGGGAGACCTCGGGACGATCCTCAGCGGCCTGGCCGAGGGCGTCGGTACATTCTTCGCTGCGCAGCCGCTCCTGGCGAGCGGCCTGACCATCGGCCTGGCCGGCGCGGGCTACATGTACGTGAAGACGAACGTGAACTTCGGCCGCGAGACCGACGGCTTCGCCAGCAGGAAGCGGCTCAAGAAACAGATGACACGCCGCCAGCTGGTCAAGAAGCGCAAGATCCTGCGGCCCAGCCTCAAGGACATGCCCGCGCGGAAGGTGCCGACCAACGCAGTCGGCTTCTACATCGGACGCGACCGCAAGACCGGCCTGCACCTGTACGCGGCGATCGAGGAATCCTCCCTGATGCTCGCCCCGATGGGCGCGGGCAAGACGGCCAAGCTCGGCAACTGGCTGCTGGACGCGGTCGGCGCGGTGCTGGCGACCAGCACGAAGTACGACATCGTCGAGCTGACCGAAGCGATCCGGGCCCGGGTCGGCAACATCCTGATCTGGAACCCGGAAGGCCTGGCCGACCGGCCCTCGAACATCGCCTGGGATCCGGCCATCGGCTGCTCGGACCCGCTGCTCGGCATCGAGCGGTCCAAGCGGCGGGCCAAGTCTCTGCTGGAGGGGAGCGACTTCACCAAGGGGATGGAGAACCGCAACTTCTGGACCTCCAGCTCGTACCGGGTCCTCAAGGCGTTCCTCTGGGCGGCCGACGCGGAAGGGCTGAGCCTGATCGACGTGGCCCGGTGGTCGAAGCAGCCGCACCGCTACGAAGCGATCGAGATCTTCAAGAAGCACTCGGACATTGCGCCCCGCGGCTGGCAGGACGACCTCGAGCAGCAGCAGAAGGTCGACGGCAAGGCCACCACGCTGGAGAACATCTTCGGCACGCTGAGCCAGACGTTCATGTTCCTCGACTCTCCGGACATTCAGCAGGTGATCCTGTCGGCTCACCGCCCCGACGCGCAGTTCGACGTCGAGGCGTACCTGCGCTCTCGGGACACGCTCTACATGCTCGGCAACGACTCCGACGTCGGCGGCATGGGCCCGCTGTTCACCTGCCTGACCAGCGAGGTCTACGCGGGAGCGCGGGCCATGGCGTCCCGCGCGCAGGGCGGCCGGCTGGACCCGCCAATGACGTTCGTCCTGGACGAAGCGGCCCTCATCTGCAGCGTGCCGCTGCAGCGCTGGACCGCTGACAGCCGGGGCATCGGCATCACGATCCACTCGGTCTTCCAGTCCCCGGCGCAGATCTACGAGCGATACGGAAAGTACGCGTACCAGACGATCTGGGACAACTGCGTGAAGCTCATCCTCGGTGGCCTGAGCAACGACGAACACCTCGAATCACTGTCCCGGCTGACCGGCAAGAAGCGGGTCAAGCAGGAGACGGAGTCACAGTCGAGCTCGGGGGGCCCGAACGCCACCTCGAACCGCTCCTCCTCCTATACCTGGGTGGAAAAGCCCACCCTGGAGGTCTCCGACATCATGTACCTCGACCCGGGCGAGATCCTGATGTTCCGCAAGTACCTCGGCGGGCCGGTCGTCGCGACCTACACCCCGGTGTGGGACCGCAAGGACGTCAAGAGCGTCGTACGGGACACCAAGCGGGCGGCCAAGGCCGAACTCAAGGCGCGCAAGCGCAAGCTCGCCACGGTGCCGACGGCCCCGGAAGGCAGCCCGTGGGTTGCTGCTCCGGCCCCGGACGCGTGGGGACCGCAGCCTGAGGAGCCCTGGGCGCCTCCCGTCCCGGCGGCTGAGGTCAGCGGCGGCTTCCCCGGCCCGCGTCACCATCTGCGGGTCGTGCCCGGCGAGGTGGTCGACCTGCCCGCGCCCCAGGCGCTGCCGGAGCAGCCCTCGTTCGAACCGACCGCGCACCTGGTGCCGGAGCAGCCCGCGGTGAAGGCGGAGCCCGAGCAGCTGCGCGACACCGGTACCGCCGGACCGAGCAAGCCAACCGGACCGACCCGGCGTCGGCCCGACCCGGATGACATGGGGGCCTTCTGATGAAGCTGGAACCGGGGGACATGCTCCTCGCGCTGGCCCGGGACCTCTCGGAGACCCGGACCACCCTCAATT
Source organism: Streptomyces sp. NBC_01717 (assembly GCF_036248255.1). Taxonomy (NCBI): domain Bacteria; kingdom Bacillati; phylum Actinomycetota; class Actinomycetes; order Kitasatosporales; family Streptomycetaceae; genus Streptomyces; species Streptomyces sp. NBC_01717. The sequence continues at coordinate 23,573 of NZ_CP109180.1, forward strand.
CCGGTCTGGAGGAGGTCGTCGGACGCCTGAAGATCCTGGAGGGTGCGGAGTTCGGCGACGCCATCGCGGGGCTGCGAAAGCTGCTCGGTGACGTCGTCGTCGCGGTTCAGGAGCTGCAGGCCGAACCGGAGGAAGAGGAGGAGCCGGAGGGGCCGGGCACGGCGCCGGACTGGACCTCGGTCGACAAGGAGCAGTGCGAGGAGCTGTGGGACTGGCTGCTGACCTGGTGCGGCAAGATCCTGCTGCCCGTCTACGCCCGGGACGTCTGGCGGCCGTGCTGGTACCGCCACCAGCAGCTGCGTATCCAGCTGACGTGGCTGTGCGCCTACTGGCACTGGTCGTACCAGAAGACGGCCCCACCGACCCGCGCGGCCGAGTGGCACACGCGGTGGTGGCCGGCCGTCGAGAAGTTCATGGCAAAGGAGCTGCAGGACTGCGGCTACGTCAGCGAGAGCTTGCGTGAGCCGCTCCACGCGATCCCGCATGACGGGGACGACGCGCTCGCTTATGACGACTTCGCCGACCACGGGCTGACCGACTGGGTGGCCAAGGACATCGCCCGGCGCCCGGATCCGGAGAAGAAGCGAAGCAAGCAGAACCCGGGTGACTGACCGGTCCTGACAGCAGCGGAAGGGGAGTCACCCAAATTTGGGTGACTCCCCTTCCGCATGCCCGGGCTCGCCTACCGCTCCTTGAACACGTCCTCAGCCCACCCGGCCCCGCCACCCGGGAGCAGCCGCCACCCGGACGGGTCAGCCGTCGCCCTGGTCCTGGTCCCCGGAGGCGTGCCGCATCCGGTACGCCGTGCGGTTCGCGTACTTCCGCAGCTCGTGCCGCAGCCGCTCGCCCCGGCCTGGGTCATACAGCAGGGCGGCCGCGAGGACCCCATCCCCCACCGCGTCATAGATCTGCCGCTGCTGGGCAAGGGCGCGCTCCATGGTCGCGATGGCCTCCGCCCCCTCGTCCAGCTCCTCCTGGTGTACGCCGCCGCCTTCCGGCGGCGCCTCGCCAGAGGCCTGTGCCGGCACCTGCGGCCGGGGTTGGGCTTCGGCGGGGGCGAGACGGGGCGCGCGTCCCTCGGCGGCCGCCGCGGCAAGGACGTCGCGCACCTGGTCCGGCCGGGCGAGCTGCCGGGCAGGAGGCAATACCGCGCGGGCCTCCGCGAGGTCCGCAGCCGTGATCTTCCGGTCGCCGCGCAGCTCCTTCACCTCGCGGTACAGAGCGACGGCCGCCTCCTGGCCGTAGTCCTTGAAGACCGGCTGTAGCTCCCGGGCCTGCCCCTCGTTGATGTCCCCAATTGGGGACACTGCGGCAGCGACGGGCCAAGCTTCGATCATCCTGTACGCCTGCGACTTCCGGATCTCCCACACGTCGTCCAGGTACTCCACAAACGTGGCGTGTGTCTCCCGGTACAGGCGGGCCCGGTTGATAATGTCCAGCGCCTTGCCTGCAACGATCACGGACTTCCGGAACCCGTAGAGCGCCTGCTCGCACACGGCCAGGTGTGCGCGCTCCTGGTCGTCCAGCGGGCTCGTCACGGTCTCCGCGACGTCGTACGGCGTGGGGAGCTGCACGACGCTGACCGGTGTCGACACGTCCGCACCGGTCAGCGTTGCGACGACACCGACGGACTGCGCGAACGAGACCTCCGTGCCGGTGCCGGCCTCCTGCTCCTCGTCGTCAGGTTCGGCGCTGCGGGTCGACGGCATGACCAGGGAACGGCGACGGCTCACGCTGTAGCCCCCGGCTTCTGCAGGAAGACGTGTGCGGCCTGGTCGTAGTCCCCGGCCGCCGTCGACTTCGGCGCGTACAGCCGCACCGGCTGCTCCGCGATCGGCGCCTCCGCCGCACGGACGCTCCGCCGGATCGGCACAACGACCGCGTCCGGGTAGTCCTCGGAGACCTTCGTGGCGAGCTGCCGGGCAAAGTCGCTCTTGTCCCACGCGGTGAGGAAGACGGCCCCGACCTTGAGCTTCGGGTTGGTCTTCCGCTGGACGCTGCGGATCGTGCGGTCCAGCGACGCCATCGCCTTCATGTCCAGGCCACCGACCTTCACGGGTACCAGGGCCTCGTCCCCGGCGGTGAGCGCCGCGACGGTGACCAGACCGAGGGACGGCGCCGCGTCGATCAGGGTCACGTCGTACGGCGAGCGCCCGCCAGCATCCTCCGCCTCCCGGGCGAGCGCGGCCGCGATGGCGTGCTCCGCCCCGATCGGCCGTTCGTACTCCACCCGCGACAGGTCCAGCCCGGACGGCACCACGTCGATGCCCTCGAACAGGGTCGGATAGGTCGCCTCGCTCAGCGTGCACTCGTCGAAGAACAGCGACCGCAGCGAGTGCCGCGGCAAGTCTTCCGGGTACTGCGGCAGCAGCCACGCCGATAGGGCGGCCTCCTGGTGGTCGGCGTCGATCACGCGAACACGGAGACCGGCAGCGGCCCACGCGGCTGCGAGCTCCACGGCCGTCGTGGTCTTGCCGGCGCCGCCCTTCTGGTTCACGGCGACGAACACCCGGGTCGGCTCCGCCGGGCGGAAGGTCGGCGGTACGAGGATCTGCGGCCGCCATGCCTGATACGGGGTGTCGGCGTCCCATGCGGAGACGACCTCCAGCCGTTCGCCGGGCGGGCTATCGAGGGGTGGCAGTGCTGTCCGTGGTGATTCGGTCATGCGGCGAACCTAACCGGCCACCGCCTGATCGAGAGAGCCGACCGGTATACCGCGACTTCTTGTACGACGAGTACGCCCGTTCGGCTCGGGAGGTCTGGTCGCCAATTGGCGACGGAGCCGCACGCCTGCAGCCAGCCACACGCGCCCTCCAACGGCTGTGCGGCCTGCCGTATCGGACAAACCGAGCAACAGGGCGGACCAGCAGAGCATTGGTGCTCATTCGAAGATGGGGCGCTCCTCGGTGGCGGCCGTCGCCCATTCCACGGTCCGCTTCACTCCGCCGGCATACCACTCGGACGTGTCAGTCCACTTGTAGCCGAAGATCGCATCCTCGGCGTGCGTACGGATCAGGGGAACCGGCAGGTCCGGGTAGTCGTACAGCTCCCGGGAGATCGGGGACCACTGGCGTTCGCCGAGCAGCCAGCGGGTGGTGTGGATGATGGCTTCCAGCGCGCTCGCGACACCGTCGGGAGAACACCAGATCATCCGTACGTCGCCCGGCTGCAGCGCCTGCGAGGCCAGCGCATCGTCGCGTAGCTTCTCCAGCTCGCTGCGTGAGCGCGTGACGCGCGGCGGCAGGGCCTGCGCTGCAGGCGTCTGGGTCGGCTGGGCCGGCGGCTGCTGAGGGCCGCCCCGGTTCCACGACGATGTCTCGGCCATGTCCGTCAAGGTAGCGGGCTGCTGTGACACACAGCCAGGAAAAGGCGGCGGGCCAGTGGGTTGACCGCTGGCCCGGGGCCTACATCTCGATGTCGATGTCGATGTCCGGCGCAGGGGGAGCAGGCGGCACCGGCACCGGCTCGGGTGCGGCCGGGCTGCTGCCCGCATGCTCGACGTCGTGGTCGTGCCCGGTCATCTCCCGGCCCAGCCGCTCGTACTCGACCTCGAGACCCATGCCGGTGTCGCGGCGCTCGCGGTCGATCTCCTCGGCCTTCGGCTGCGCCTCGCGCTCCCGCTGAGCTTCCTGCTCCCGCTCCTGGGCACGCTCCGCGAGGATCTGCTGCGCCTTGCGGGCCTGCTCCATCGCCTCCATCAGCTCCTGCTCGACGGACGACTGCGGTGTCGGCGCGGTGGCCGGGGCCGACTCCGGCTCGGCGGTCTCCGGCTCGACGACTGGGCTGCGGCGCTCCAGCTCGATCCGCGCGTAGTCGGCTTCCTCGCGCACCTGCTGCGTCTCGGCGAACCACTTCTCGCGGGTCTCGTGGACCTCCTGGTACTGCCGTGCCCGGTCGCCCATCGACTCGGCGATGTCCCGGCTGGTGTCCGCCCGGTCGAGGGTGTCGCGCACCAACTCGCTCGGCTCGATGTTCGCCTGGAGTGTGGGCACCTGCTGGAGCGCCATCGACTGGGCGAGGGCCTGCTGGTGCTCGTTGTAGCCGCTTGCGGTCTGGGCCGCGTGCATGGCCTTGGTGACGCGCTCCTCGTGCTCGGCGGCCTCCCTCTCTGCCATCTCCTGGGCGCGCAACTCCATCTGCACGGCCTGGTCCTCGTAGTCGCGCTCCGCCTTGAACGACCGCTGCATGTCGTCGGCGACGTACGGCGGCGCCCACTCCTCCTCGCGGTTGGCTCGCTCAACGGCCTGGCGCAGACTCTCCTCGCTCGCGCGGGAGATGTCGGCCAGCTCGTCCGGCACGCCCAGCGCGCGGCGTGCCCGCTCCCAGTCGGCCCGCGCTTCGACAGCACCGTCCGACGGGGCCCGGCCGATGGCGTCGGTCTCCTTGTCGAAGTTGTGTGCCTCGCGGTACCGCTCGACGCGGCCGGCCCGCCGCTCCCAGTCGGCACGCTCGGTCGGGTCCTCGGGCACCGGGCCCAGACGGTCGATCGCCCATTCCGGCTGTTCCTCGGCGACGCGCTGGCCCAGCTGCTCGGTGCGCTGGTCCATCACCTCGGCCCACTCGCCCATGAACCGTCCCGGGTCGCCGCCGAGGTCCCGGGTGCGGGCCCCGTAGGAGTCCATGGCCTCCATCTGCGCCTCGCGCTCGGCGGCCTGGGCCTGCTTGACCTCGTTGGCCTGTCCGGCGTGCAGGACTTCCGCGTGCTCCTGGTAAGCGAGCGTCTGCCGCAGCAGCTCGGCGTGGTGCAGGGCGGCCTGGTCGGCCGGCTCGGGCTCGGGGGTGTCGACCAGCTGCTGCAGGCGCTCCGGGTCGACGGGGTGCTGCCCGGCTGCAATGGCCGCGTCGACCTTCTGCTTCTGTGCGGCGAGGGCGGCGCGTTGCTCGGCCTTCTCCGCGTTGATCTGGTCGCGCTCGACCAGCTGGTACGCGCACTGAAGGCGGTAGTGCATCGTCTTGCTGGCGTCGTTGGCGCTGTCCAGCTCGCGCGAGCGGGCGGTGCGCACCAGCAGTTCCTCGGCGTCGAACCCGCTCTCCTCGACGCTGCGGGCCAGCCGCATCAGGGAGCCGTATGCCTCACCGCTGCTGATGCGGGCGTAGCCCTCGGAGCCCAGCGCGTCGAGCAGGGCCTTGCCGTACCGCCTCTCGGCATCCTGGTCCTTGACGCCGGACCACACGGGCTCCAGCACGGCGAGGTTCTCGCGGCGCTGCAGCTCGGCCGCGATCGCCTGGGTAGCGGTCTGCTGCGTACCGGTGCGCTGCAGGGTCTGGTCGAGCACCGAGAGGTAGTGGGGGATGTCCTCCTGCTTGATCCCCTGGCTATCCCGGTGGGTGATGACGTAGCCCCAGTTGCCGTCCTGGCCTCGGGTGAGGCCGACGTACAGGGCCTCGCGGGTGGTCTGCTCGTCGACCAGCGAGTGGCAGGGGCCCACCGTGCGACCCTGCGCGCCGTGCACCGTGCTGGCGTACCCGAGCTCGACGTGCGTCTGGACGTAGGCCGCGGGGAGGTGCATCCGCGAGCCGTCCTCCAGCTGCACCATCAGGGAGCCGTCGTCGCTGATCCCGGTGACCGTGGCAACCAGCCGGTTGGTGGCGAACTGCCCGCTCTCGCCCCCGATCTTCCGGTCGTTGCGGCGCATCTGGATGACGTCGCCGCGGCCGGCCTTGGTCTCGACGCCGTACTTCTGCCCGGTGCGCAGTGCGACACCGTCCTCCTCGACCAGGCCGGCGCGAACCAGGTCGACGCGGGCGCGGGCGGAGAGTTCGGCGGCCGTCTCGTTGTCCGGGGCAACCAGCAGCGGGTTGCGCCCGGCCAGTTGATCGGTGACCCATCCCTGGTAGGCGCGCTCCGTCATCTCCTCGGCGCTGCCGCCTCGGAAACGTCCGTGCAGCTCGTACTGGGCCAGCGCCTCGCTGTCGCCCTCGCGCAGCTGCAGGGATGCCTCGGCCTCCCACTCGCGGACCTTCGACTCGCCGGTGACGGGGTCGATGTCGCGGAAGCGGCGGACCTCTTCCAGTGTGTGGACCCCGGGCATCTCCTCGGCGAGCTGGCCGAAGATCCCGCCCGCCCCGACTGACGTGAGCTGGTGATGGTCGCCACTGCCGATCATCTTGGCGCCGTGCGCCTCGACCACGGCACGGACCCGGTCCATGTCCGGGGTGTTGGTCATCCCCGCCTCGTCGACGATGACCAGGCTGCCCGGCGCGATGCGGTACTTCTCCGCGTCGGGAACGTGCTTCCCCGCAGCCATGTCGTCGTGCTTCTTGAGCAGCATGGAGATGTTGGCGACGTTGCTGATGCCCTCGTCGGCGAGGACCTGGGCGGCGCGCTCACCGCTGGCCAGACCGATGACCTGGCGGCCTTCGTGGGCCTCCCATACCTCGGTCAGCGCCGCGAGGGTGTAGCTCTTGCCCGCGCCGGCCGGGCCGATCAACAGGTCGAGCTTGCGGCCGGACATCGCCGCGCTGCGGACGAAATCGGCCTGCCGGCCCTTGAGCCCGCGCCGTTCGATGACTTCCTCGACCAACTCGCTGGGCACCGTGGGGGCGCCGCGCTCACCTGCGAAGCTCCGCATCCGCTCCTCGGTCTGGATGTGGCCCTCGGTCGCGAACCGGTTCACGTTGTTGTCGGCCGGCTCGTAGACGAAGGAACCGTCCTCGCGCTGCAGCTCGACGGGGATCTCGACCAGGTGCGGGGCGGTCGTACGGACCACGCCGTTGTCGGTGGCCGGGTCCAGCGCATCGTCCGCGAGCCGGTTGAGCAGGGCGCGGACCTCGTGGGCTTCCATCCCGCCCAGCGTGTCCGGCAGCTGCCGGTTCAGTTCGACGATCAGGTCCGGCCTGCGCCACGTCGCCTTCTGCTCCTGAACCGCAGCGATGGCGCGCTGCTGGATCCGCTCGGGGTCGAACTCCGTGTACGGCCGGTGCAGGTCGTGCAGCGCGGACTCGTGCTCGACCTGGTCAGGGACGTTGGCCAGCGAGTCGCGGAACCGCTCCTGGCTGAACGCCTCCCACCGGTCGAGCAGCTGGTCACGGGTGACGGCGTCGTGCTTCTTCGCCTGCCGCTGCTGCAGGGTGACGTCCTCGGACATCCGGGCCAGCACGTACGGGCTCGGCGCGGTGCCGTACCGCTCCTCATACGCCTTCGCTACCTCGGCGACCTCGGCCTTGATGGCGACGCGGCGGGAGGAAAACGCGTCCCGCTTGTCCTGATCGATGCCGACGATCTCGCGGGCCTTGCCGTCCGGACGGGTCATGACCCGCACGCCCTCGGTCCGCTCCAGCTCCTGCTCAGCGATCCGCTCGGCAAGGTGGCCCGCGGCCTGCTTGTGGGCCCACAGTGCCTGGCCGTCGACCGATCCCCAGGTCACCCGCTCCTCGCCGGTCACCGGGTCGATCTCAACGGCCTTGATCTTGTTCAGGACCGTGGCGTGGACGTGCAGCTGGGGGTCGTCGTCGCGGCTCGTGTGCTGCGCCCAGGCGGAGACGATGAAGCCTTCGCCCTTGACGAAACGCCCGGTCGTGCGGCCTTCGATCTTGGCCCCGTGGTGTCCCAGCCGGGTGTATCCGGCCTCGTCCTGCATGTGCTCCAGACCGGCCTGTACGCCGACCTTCCATGCGTCCCAGACCCGGTCCGCCTTCGCGGCGTACCGCTCGGCGCCTTCCAGGTCACCAGCCTTGCGGCACTCCGCGGCCTTCACCTGCAGGCTCGCGTGGTAGACGCTCCAGGACTTCGGCGCGCTGAACGTGAGGTCGTAGTACAGCGTGGCCGACGGTGAGTGCTTCCGGGTGTCCAGCTCGATGGCCTTGACCCGCTCCGGGGTCAGCTCGACGCCAGGTGTCTTCGCCTGGGCCTCGCTCAGCGCGGCCTCGAACCGGCGCTGGAAGCTCTTCTCGTAGTTCTTCGGGGCGTTCCCCAGCCGGGCGTCCTTGCGGATCGACTTCTCGGCCTTGGCGTACTCCGGCGTGCCTTCCTCGTCGGGAATCGCCTCGAGGCGTTCGTACATCTCGTCGCGCTTGCGGGGGTCGATCCAGTCCTTGTAGAGGTCGGTGAAGACCTCGTTGTTGACCGTGCCCTCCAGTCCCAGCTCGGCAGCGCCGTCTCCAAGCCAGTAGCCAGGCGGCTCGCCCTGCAGGTCCACGCTCCGGGCGTAGTAGTGCTCAGCACCGGCCGCTACCTCACGGGTGAGGTAGGCGGGGTCTGAACCTGCGGAGATCGAAAGCATCGCGACTCAGAGTAAGCGACTTTCAAGATCGTTACTAGCCGTCGGATCGTGATGCATAGGTGTGAGGCTTCATGGTTTGTGCATCTAGTTCTACGGTCTGCTCTTGGTCTGGGTGATCGAGGGGAAAGGGTGCTTCAATGCCGTGGTCCTACAGGGGGCCGGAATGTCCCATTTAGTACTGCCGCTTGAGGGGCCATCATGCAGAGCCTGGCTGCGGGGGGTTCCCGAATCGAGCTCAGCACGGCGCACTCATTTGCACAGAAATGTGCCGGTCGGCGGCGGCAAGGCTGCCTTCAACTGCGGCGTCGCAGTGGGCAAGCGCTCACCGGACGACCGTCGCTGAAAGGTGCAGCCGGTGTGGCTACCCGTCGCTCTCGTGCGCTACGGTCGGGCTCGACTTCATCGACCCCCGTGCGGATCACCGCACGGGGGTCGACTGTTACCAAGGGCTGGACGCGAGGGACTGCACGGCCAGCGCGCTCGGGCTGGCGCCGGCTACTCCCCACCACCCGCTCAACGTCGACGGAGAGTGACGGACGCGGGGCGGTGGCAGCGCCCCGGCGGGCGTGCGCCGTGGGGAGGCTCACCAGCCGGTGGCGGCGCGCGGCCGCCAGATCCCGGCCTTTCCTCACCGCCGGTGGTGAGGCCGGACCCCACGGCCGGGTGGTGATCGGTGACGCGAGCAGGGCGTCGGCACGCCTGCGCGCTGGTGATCGTCACCAACCCAGCGGGGGAGTCTCGGCGGCACAGGGTGGTGACGATCACCGCGTCGGTGGGCGGTCCGCGGGGCCTCGACTGGTGAGTGGTGAGTGCTGCGGCGCGACGCGCAATCCCCTCACTGGTGAGCCGCTCCCCAACGCATCCGGCCCCGCACGGATGTCCGGGGCCGCTGGTGAGCGGTCGGTCAGAAGAGCGGGTTCTGCAGGGCGCCGCTGGGGTTGCCCGCGGTAAGGGCAGCGGCGATGGCGGCCTCGATCTGCTCCGGTCCTTCGGTAGCGGCGATGGCGGCCTGGACCGCCCGCGCCCGCCCGGCCGCGCCGCGCACGTCGGCCAGCGCGTGACCGGCAAGACGGCGTCTAGCTGCGGCATCGCGGTTGTTGTCGCCCCGGGTCCCGAGAATCCAGTGGCTCGGCTGCTGGCACGGCGGCTCGTCGCAGGTATGGCGGATGACGTGGCCGGCGGGGATCGAGTCGGGTCCGTGGGCGAGCCGGAATCCGAACAGATGGGCGGGGACGACGCGGGATGTGTCGGTGGTGTGCGACCCGGCGCGGAAAGTCCCGTGGGCGGTATCGGTCAGTCCGCCGGTCCACCACCAACAGTCGTCCGGGCCTCGCTGCAGGACGTGGCTCCAGTAGCGGGCGACGGTCTCACCATCGGCCAGCAGCCGTTCCCACCCCACCGGGACTAGTGACGCCGAAGCCCCGAGGTCACCACTTCCGGGCGCCCCGGGGCGGGGAGACTCACCAGTCAGCTGGTGAGCCACGGGGTGGTGAGCGGGGTGCCTCTCCGGGCCTGGTGCGCTCACCACGCTCACCGCCTCACCGGTCCGGCCGGACCGGGAGCGGTGGCAGTGGGGACGGCGTCGGTCTCCGCCCTCGCCACTCGGCCCAGCGGCCACGGCCACTCGCGCTCGGTGGCGACGTCACTGAACGTGACCACCACTGGTGTCTCCGTCCGTCGGTGGGTGGCTTGCCGCAGCAAGACCAAAGGGCTTGTTATTAGCTCAGCCGGTGCGTACACCCGGCATGGTGTCTGCTCTGCCCCGCTCGCGCGTGAGCTAAGCCGTACCGGACGCTGCTCCGGGACCGGATCCCAGCGGCCGGCGCCTGACGTACATCCCCGTACCGGGCGCGGCTGCGGCTGCTTCGACCCCATCGGCGACGACCCGCTCAACGGGCAAAAGCCGGCCGCCTGTCCCCACGTCATCGGGAGCAGGGGGTGGCACGGGTCCAGAGCCCAACGGGCGGCGCGCAGTCATCCCGTGATCATCTCCCGCCCGATCCGCACGTTGAATCCCGACCACCCCACGACCGGTCGCGAGCCCTTCCGCACGCGCGAACAGTCGAATGTGCCGCGCTATAGACGTGCCGCGCCGGAGCAGCCGCGCGACTTCAGACAGACATTGGGGAGCGGCTACGCCGCACGCCTTTCGCCGGCCACTGCCCGGACTTGGCGACCACCGGTTGGGGTAGCGGTAAGACCTCCGTCACCAGCCGCAAACCGGGGTCTTCACTGCGCCCAGTCCCAGGAGGTGGCGCGAGGCTGAGCGCCGATCTCGGACATGAACGAGTCGGTGCCGTCGGCCGGAACTGGGTTCTGCTTGGAGGCCAGGTCCGGCGCGCACACCTGCCAGTACAGGGTTCGGGTCCCGTATGGGGCGATGCCCGCGTCCTGCGTGAGCGTCTTGACCGGGCCGTCCACATCGTCGGGGTACTCGCCGTCGGCGTGCTTGGGCGTGTACGAGGTCTGGAACTTCTGGGTGATGGAGATGACCGCGGTGTCAGAGCGGTTCTCGTAGACGGTCATGACGTTCACGCACTTGTTCGTCGCGTCGCCGTCGTGCCATTCGGTCAGAGTGACCGATCCCAGCGGGGCGCGGGGTGGGGCTGGCGCGGGTGCCGAGGAGGCGGTCGGTGTGGGGATGGCCGAAGTGTGGCTGGCTGCAGGCGTGGATGTCGGTGTCGGCATGGGCGTGGGTGTGACGGTCTGAGTGACCGTGACCGTGGGGGCTGCTGCAGCCGGCTGCGGGGCGTGGCTGCTACAGCCAGCGCCGAGGAGTGCGGCCGCGCAGGCGGCTATGACAGGAAGGAACCGGCAGGCCATGTCTGCCTTTCACGTTCAGCGAGAAGACTGCGGCAGGCGCTGCTCGGCCGGTTTCTGTGGGGGACGAAAGCGGAGGGTTGCTACCTGACATTCGGTACGACGCGGATCATAGCGGCGGGTACGGCTACTCCAGCGACCGCACCTCAGGTGACACGGTTCTTACCGACACCCCAGCTACCACGGCGGCGTCGTCACCTGGTATCAGGCCCACGCTGGCGAACAGGTACTGATGACGCGCTGTCCTCCGCTGTACCAGCCCAAGACCGTGGACCGTGCGCTACAGCTCGCAGTAAGCGGTGGCTACGTGGACTGCGACTTCGAACAACCCGACCGATAGGGGTCGGCATCAGCCGGCCAGTGCCTCATCCAACGAGACCGCCTCGACGGACCGCCGGAGCTGCTCCATCGTCGTCGGTGTTCCTCAACCCCCGAGTCATGGGCACCAGCCGACCACTGACGACACGCTCCTCTGCCACGGCGAGACCCGGGCCGACGCGGAGCGACCTCACCGGCCGGTCACCACTGCGCGGCAGCAGCTGCTCCCCCCTCGGCCCCGGCCGGTGGTGTGGTCTCCTCACGCTCCCGTCATGCGCGACGGCGGGAGTACGGCCGTCTACCCCGCTCCGGCCGGGCAGACGGCGACCCGTCCGCCACCGACCCCCCTCCCTCCGCCGCTGGCCGTCTTTCCCAGCCCGAAGCACCTGCAGCCGCGCACGCTGCAGGCCACGGAGGATTACGGACCCTGGGCGCCCCCACAGACGGCCATGTCAGCGAAACGGCGCTGGTCTCCACGGCCGTATTCGCCCCGACGGCTCAGGTAATAACAAGCCCTGCGGTGCGCGCTCGCCCAAAGATCGGCAGAAGCAAAGGCGGCTGGCGGAGGATCAGGCCGTGGCGATACGACGCTCGATGCGGGCCTTAGCTGTTTGGTGGTTGCCTCGTCCGTCGGCTCCGCGGGGGTAGCGGCGGCGGGGTTGGCGGGGGAGTGTGGTGAGGATCAGGGCGGCCTGGTCCTCGTGTGTCTGTACTCCCGTGCGCACTCCTGCCTTCGGGGCGTGCATCCATGCTTCTTCCTGCTGCCACCAGCGGTAGAGCTCGATCTCGACGGCGTATCTGCGTGCACGGCTGGCTGTGACACCGAAGCAGCCCAGCGCCTTCGCCGCGGCGACCAGCGAGCCGGGCCGGGGTCGGTAATACGGCGTGCCGGAACGCTCGGCCGCGAGGGTCTGGCGGGCAGCATGTTGGTCGGCTCCACGCCGCTTCAGAACCGTGCCGGCTGCCGTGCGGCAGCGTTCTCCCGGGGCTGCCTCACAGGTGGGGCACTCGTGATGGACGGTCATCACAGCGCGGGTGGCGACCATTAGGTTCCGCATCCGTGCGAGGTGCCGGGCGACGGTGCGGGGCTGGTATCCCGTGTGCTGGCCGAGCTCGGTGAGGTTGAGAGGCCGCTCAGCCTTCTCATTCAGCTGCTGGTAGATGCGCCCTGCGTGGTGACCCAGCCCTCCGCAGTGCGTTCCGGTGGCGCGGCCGTAGGCAAAAACGTCGTGCTGACCTGCAGCAAGACGCTCCTGCAGACGAAAGATCAGGCTAGTTCGCCTTCCCCCTACGGGGGGCGGGGTTCCTTGTGTCCCACCCCGTGCAACGAGGGTGAATCCGGGGTGGGAGGCGGTGATGGGGAGCAGTTCGTGGGTGCCGGCGGGGCCATCTGAGGTGCGCGGGGCGAGCCAGCTGTCGAGGCTGAGGCGGCCCTGGGCGCGGTGCATGGTGGAGCGGCCGTGGCCGGTGGCGAGGGCGGCGCGGCGGACGTCGAGGTTGAGCACTGTGGTGCCGGAGCGCAGAGCGAGCAGGCAGCGCAGGTCCAGGGCGGCGCGGTCGGCGGGGCCGGATTCGGTGGCCCAGCGCTCGGGGCAGGCGTCGGCGGCCTGTTGGACCTGCTCGACCAGGTCGACGATGCCGCCGATGGTCTCGGTCCATTCCGCGGAGTCCTCGGTGAGCGGCAGGGTGGCCGCGTACGCGACGCAGCGTTCCCATTGGCGGGCGAGCTTTTCGCGGGCCTGGGTGTCGGTCAGGACGGTGCGTAGCGTGCCGCGTCGGGTGCTGGTGCAGGCGTGGAGTAGGGCGCCTTCGCGGTGGCGGCGCTCGTTCATCAGCCGCTCGACCATGGGCCATGTCCAGCGGCGTAGCGCCAGTTTCGTGAGCAGCGAGGCGAGGGCTTCGCTTACCTGGCTGTCGGCCGGGCGGCGGGTGAGCAGCTTGTATGTCTCGTCGTCCAGTGTGGTGTTCGGGGTGCCGGGCAGGCGCGGGCCCAGCTCGTCGTCGATGACCTGGGCCTGGTGCTCGTGCATCAGGCGGACGCGGACGTTGGGCGGGGTCGGGACGGCGTCGATGATGAGTGAGAGGCGGACGAACGCGTCGCTGGGGTTGCCACAGGTGGCCGGGGTGAGGAGGGCGGCGGCCTGCTCCCCCTCGAGGGGCATCTGGAGTTGGCTGCGGCCACCGTCGCGGTGCGGGGCACCAATGGGGCGGACCGCGCCCGTGGACGGGTTGCACAGCAGGCCGTGGTCGAGGGTCGGCAGGCGCTTGGCGGCGGCCTTCGCGATGGAGGCGACCAGCAGCGCGTCGAGTGGCGTGGTCGAGGTGACCCATACGTGGCGTCCGCCGGCGGATCCGGAGGCGGCGACCACGTAGGTCAGCCCGGCCTCCTCCAGCCAGCGCAATAGCGTCGCGAGGTCGACCAGGGTGTCGCCGCGCTTGTCGTCGAGGTCGAAGCAGATCCAGCGGAACCGGTCGAACCGGTCGGCGAGGTGGATGGCGTACGGGTCGGCCGGGGGTGCCTTCGGCAGCGGGCGGGACTTGTAGGAGTGCAGCCACGTGCCGTCGCTGGCGTGGGTGTCCACCCGGATGGAGTCGCGCGGGGACATCGACAGGAACAGGGCCTGGAAGTCGACCTGGGCGATCTCGAAGAGGGGGAGGACACCTGTGTACGTATTGGCGATTTGGGCAGATGGCGGGCTGTACGACCTGACCCGATATGACACACCGAGGGCAGGCACGGGCTGACCGACATCGCAGCTGTCCGCTACGATGGGAAGCACTCCTAGCGCTATATGAACGCTGAAGGTCCCTTCCCACGAAGGTGGGAAAGGCTCGAAACGTTCAGATGGGGCGGATTACTCCTGACCGTCGAGAGACGGTCCAGGGGGTGCTTCACCTCCGTTTCTTTGCAGATCCGACCGGGCGGGAACCCGTTCTTCTCTGCGGTTAGTGGATGCGGTGGCTGACCGGGAAGTCGGCCGTGGGTGCGGTGTTGTGTGTGTAGATCTCGGGACTCAGCACGCTGGGGAGTGTTGTTGAGTCCCTGTCCGAAGAGGGCGCCGCCCCGGTTGGAAGCCGGGGCTTTTTGGCGCGTCCGGACGGTCTTCCGATGGCGCTACCCGGTCAAGGGCAGCGCCTCCTGTTCGTCGAGTCCGTCCGCCCAGACCGGGCGGCCGTCCGCGTCGACTTCCATTCGCCTGAGCAGCTCGTTGACCAAGCCAGCGAATGAAAGTCCGGTACTGCCGGCTGCCTTGATGGCCTTCTTCGCCATGTCTGGCACGATCACGACACCCGTCCGCCAGTTCTCACCAGTTGACGGGTCGTAAGAAACACGACGGCCAACCTGCGCCCTACCGCGCACGGGTCCTGATGCTCCGGGTCGTCCTGACATGCGGTTGATCTTTCCATAGATCCCACTGAAATCACTACGGAATGTGGGCGTGTCGCTCCTCTTTTCCCGCGAGGCGGGCAACTTTTTTGCTGAACTCCCGCCCCAGAGAGGCATGCTGGACATGACCGATCATCGGGCTATAACAGTCATATGGGTGCTGACGAGCCTGCTCGCTCCCGGCGACAGCCACCGCTGAGAAATCGGCTCGATGGCTATGGAGGCTGCGGCGATGGGACTATCCAGATGCGGTGAGCCGGTCAGGAGTAGATCGGGCGAACGTGGTGTGCTTCAGGCCCACGCGTGCCCTTAGCGTGAGTGAACTGGACGTGCTGGCCTTCTCCAAGGTCGTGCCCCGAGTAGCGGAAGAAGATGACCGGACCGTCGTCGACGTAGATGAAGCCGTAGCCCTTCTCCCAGCTGATCCACTCGATGACACCAGCGTCCTGATCCTCGCTGGAGTTGAAGGCGGCCGCTTGTCTCTCAAGGAGGTGGCGCCGATGGGCCTGGAAGAGGTCCTCTGCCTCGCGGAAGCGACGGCTCCACTCGTCTCTCTGCTTCTCAAAGCCGGGCAGCCAGTCATCGGTCTCGGCATCGAATCCTTCTGGATAGACGTTGTTCCCGTCCTTGTCGTGCCTCGCCGGTACGCCGTATCGGGACGGGTCGAACTTCGCCTTCCGCGGGTCGTCTCCGAGGGCTAGATCGGCGTCCACAACCGAGAGTTCGAGGAAGGGTTCGACACCTTCCATGAGGACGACCCGATCGATCATGGCGAAGAGTTCGTCACCTGTCTGGACAGGCTTGGGGAAGCCATCCAACTCCCTTGAAGAGACCGAGCCCGTGACACCGTCGGTCAGACGAACGGAAGCATCGCCGTATTCAAGTTCTGTGACAGTGCACCGGAAGATCTGCTTGTTTGAGTCGGTGGCGAACAGCAGGCTGAGGACTTCCAGAACGGACAGGTGATCCAGGCCGTTGCCTGACCCCCCTGTCGCCGGCACGGCTGTCCGCGCTGCTCCGACTTCGCCGACTGCCGGCGCCTGCGTGACAGCGTCTCGACCTTCCTCTGCACGGCCAACCACGGCTTCCGATGCAGCCAACGCAGCGACCCTGGGGCGCCGCTGCCGCTGCGCAGCGATCGCCGACCACCGCGTGCGCCACTCATCCAACACAGCTGCCCTGTGGCTGGGTGGCTCGCATTCCTCGCGATACTCGTTCCAGGAGAGCAGCGTCCGCACGAGCAACATCAGCTTGTCGCGACTCACAAACTTGGCGCCGCCGAACGCCGTGCTCTGCGTCGCGATCGGCAGGGACACCGTCTCGCCGAACAGTGTCTTCGCACGAGCTTCAATCGCACGGAGCGACGGGTTGCCTCGCTGCGCCCTCAGCTCAATCAGACGATCCGCCTGCTCCTGCAACATCTCCTGGGCCGTGCTCATCCCGCCGATCACGCCATCCTGTGCCGTCACGTCTCTCTACGGGCGTTTCCCCTTGATCGTGGACACCCTGATCATTGGGTCGTGATGATCCATAGGACAGGAGTTCCCGTTGGGGACGTCGAAGTACTCGCCTGAGTTCCGGGCCGATGCCGTCGCGCTGTACCACTCGAGCCCGGGTGGGTCGTACGCGTCGGTGGCCAAGGACCTGGGCATCAACCACGAGACGCTCCGCACGTGGGTGCGGGATGCCGAGCAGGCAGCCCGGCCTGGGGCGGTGGAGGCCACCGCGATGGAGAAGGAGAACCGGCAGCTGCGGGCGCGGGTGAAGGAACTCGAGCTCGAGCGGGAGATCCTGCGGAGGGCCGCGAAGTATTTTGCGGGCGAGACCAGCTGGTGAGCAGCCGCTTCCAGTTCGTCGACGATCATCGTGGCGCCTTCGGCGTCAAGCGGCTGTGCCGGATACTCATGGTCTCGCGGTCCGGCTTCTACCGGTGGCTGGCCGGCGCGGACGCGCGGGCCGGCCGGGCCCAGGCGGACGTCGAGCTCGCCGAGCACATCAACCGGATCCATCAGGAATCGGACGGCACCTACGGGGTCCCGCGCGTCACCGCCGAGCTGAAGGATGCCGGGGTGCGGGTCAACCACAAGCGGGTCGAGCGCGTCATGCGCAAATTCCACATCGTCGGGCTGCACCTGCGCAAGAAGGTCCGCACGACCATTCCCGAGCCGTCGGCGAAGCCGGTGGCGGACCTGCTCCAGCGGGACTTCACCGCCCAGGTGCCGAACACCAAGTACGTGGGCGACATCACCTATCTCCCCATCGGCAACGGCCAATTCCTTTATCTGGCAACGGTGTTGGACCTGTGCTCGAAGCGTCTGGCGGGCTGGTCGATCGCCGATCACATGCGCACGGAGCTGGTCACCGACGCGCTCAGGGCCGCAGCGAGAGCCCGCGGCGCCGACGGCCTGCGCGGGGCTATATTTCACAGCGACAACGGGGCGCAATATGTGTCGAAGGAGTTCACCCAGGTCTGCTCGGAGCTGGGCGTAACCAGATCGCGCGGCGCGGTCGGCACAAGTGCGGACAACGCCGCCGCGGAGAGTCTGAACGCGACCATGAAACGCGAGACGCTCCAGGGCCGCAAGCGGTGGAACGGAGCCCGTGAGGCCCGCCTCGCCGTCTTCCGCTGGGCGACCCGCTACAACACCCGCCGACGGCACTCCCGCCTCGGCCAGATCAGCCCGATCACCTACGAACAGCGATCAACTACGCTGGCCACCGCCGCATGACAACCGGTGTCCACGATCACGGGGAAGGCCCCTACCCCCTCACACCTTGGCCAGGAATAGGATGCCAAAACAGCGCCGAACTAGCCCGAACACCTGTGAACGCAGCATGCGTTAACGGGCGTTCGGCCGAACACAGCTGCTGTACGGCGTCGTTATGCGACTGATCGGATCTCCGCAGACTTGTTCAATCTATGCAGGTCAAAGCGTGTAGAGCCTCCATGGTCGAAGCATGACGGCTACTCAAAACACACAGCCCACCAACCCGCCCGCCGTGAACGGTCCCGCGTCCGAGCCACCGTTCCTGTCGCTGCACACAACGGTCGTACTGCTGGCCGCTCTCGTGATCGGAATCGTCATCGGCGCCCTGACCGCGTTTACCGACGCTCCTGTCGCTGCTGCGGTCATTGCCGGCCTGACTGCCACGGGTGCGAGCATCCCGGTCCTGCGTTCCCTCATTCGATGACGTCCCGAGCCTCGTTCGGAGCGGCTGCCACCTGCCGCACCGGACTGGTGAGCAGATCAGGTCGAGTGCCCGAGGGCCTCACCTGCGGTCACTCCTCATCGCTAGCGCCCGGGTCACGCAAGGGACGCAGCCCTCCGGGCAGGTCCGGGAGCTGGAAGGAGTACCGGCCGAGCATGTTGATGTGGTGCCTGACGAACGGCGAGAGACGGGCTACGTCCTCATCTCGGACGTCGAAGCCGTGCGCCGGTCCAGGAGAACACCTCCAGCAGGGCCTCCGGCAGGTAGCAGCACTTGATCAGTCGGACGCGGAGCGGCGGCGGACGGCCGGAGCAGGCCCGGTCTCCAGGCTTGCCTGGGCGAGGAGGCGTTCCCAGGTGCGTGTGGACCCGCCGTGCTGGTGGGCGAGGGCTGCTGCGAGGTGATGGCGGGGGGTGTCTTCGGCGGTGCTGAGGGCTGCGGCAGCGGTGCGCAGGCGGGGATCGCCTTCGTAGGCGTGCGCTTTGCGAGGGCCTGTCCCCTTGCCTGGGGGGCGGCCGCCTCCCTTTCCCTGCCCGGGCGGGTTGTTCCGGCGCTCCTCGATGTCACGGCGGGGCCAGACGCGGACGCTGTAGACGGTCGTGCCTGCTGAGAGGTAGCCCTGGGTCGCGTAGGCGCGGACGGTGCTGGCCGCAACGCCGAGCAGGGTGGCTGTCTCTTCGTCGTTGAGGAGGTCGTCGGGATGTTCTCCGGCGGGCAGCGCGGGGATGGGCAGGCCGTTGAGGTGAGCCTGGGCCTGGGCGAGGTCGTAGATCAGGATGCGGCTGCTGGGGAAGAGGCTTGCCACGCGCTGGCGGAAGGCGGGGGCATCGCGCCGGCGCCAGGTGGCGATGGGGACGCCGGCCTGCCGGGCGAGGTCGGATTCGTTGATCACGGGGCGGCTGCGGGGGATCACGAGAGGCTTCCTTGGCGGCTGTCGGTCAGGGACGGGCCTTGTAGGCTGGTGGTGCTTCCTCCGCCGGCGGTGACGTCGGCGTGGATGTTGGTTAGGGGCCGGTGGTGTGCCGGGCCGCTTCTTGCAAGCGGCTCTCCATCGGCCCTTTTGCTGTCTCCTTCTTCCAGCGTTGGACGTCGCGCGGGCTGCGGAGCCTGACGATCTCGACGCCCAGGTCGGCTGTCTCGGATACCTGCCGGGCATAGCGAGGCCGGTTTGTCCGGTACTTGCGGATGGCGGTACGCAGCAGCGATCGGCGGCTGAAGAATGCCGTGCTCCAGGTCAGCCGCCTGGCTTGGGCACTGTCGTCGCGGCCTGCGAGCTGGCGCAGACTGCGGCGAACGATTCGGTACACGATCAGGGGCAGCGGGAAGTCGAGCCAGACCAACGTGTCGGCCCGGTGCCAGACGACGTCGGCGAGCTTGGAGAAGTTGCCCTCAACGATCCATCCGTCGGTGCGGGTGATCTCTCCTGTCTGCCGGCGGAATTCCTCCAGCGGCAGCGGCCCGTCCGGGGTGAACAGAAGGTCGTCGAGGTCGGTGTGGGGCTGATCGAGTTCTGTCGAAAGCCACCGGGCCAGGGTGGACTTTCCCGTGGCCGGCGCGCCGAACAAAGCGACCTTTCGCATGTGTGCCTCATCCTCGTAGAGAGTCGACAGGTAAAACTTTACAGCATTCAGGACCGCTTTTCGTTTCGTGGGAGACCAGGCAGGTTGTGGTTCCTGCGCCGCCGGAGGCGGCTCCTTGGCCCCGCAGGGGCGGGCCCGCGCCCGAAGGGTGCTTGAGGGGCCCGGCGCGCAGCGCCTGCCCGAAGGGCAGAGAAAAGCCGCCCGTGGCCGAAGGCCACTCAGGGGGCGGCGTTTCCGCTGGTCCGCCCCGCGCCCGAAGGGCGCTTGAAGGGGCGGACGCCAGCCGCTTGCGGCTGTCCTTTCGCCGCGCGTCCCGCCCCTCATGATCATGAGGGGCGGGACGGTGATCCGGCCGGGGGCCGGACCCGGTGACGGGGTCCGGCCCTGCGGTGGTGCTACAGGCGGGGGAACAGCGCCCGCGTCGCCTGCGGGTGACGGTGCAGCATCCGTAGGAAGTCGCCTTGGAATGCGGCCCGCCCGGCGGTCTCGGCGGGGCTCATGTCGCCCACCCCCTTCTTGGTCTTCACGATCACTCCGTCCATGATGCTGATCCCCGCGCCTCCGAGATCGGAGAACACGTTGGTACGCAGGTGCAGGAACACCTGCCCCTCCTGCTCGGCGATCGTCACCGCGTAGGCGAGATCGGCCAGTGGGTAGACGAACGCGGTCCGCGACCGCTCGACGGGCAAGGACAGAAGCTCGGGGCGCAGCCCCCGGAGGTAGTGGGCGAGCGCCGCCCGGGTCGCCGCCCTCAGCGGCACGTCGATCTGCTGCGGGTCGAACTCCCTGACCATGGGGCGCCGCCACACTCCCGCCGTGCCGGTGGTGCAGACACGAAGGATCTCGTCGTACATCCTCCGCAGCTTGCGGTGGATGTACGACAGGTCGGCGGGCAGGTCCGGGCTGGTCAGGCTCTCCCATCCCTGCGGAAGCCGGAACTGGGCCGTCGCGGTGGCCGTGGGGGTGGAGAGTGCCGGTACGGGCTCAAGCACCCGCAGCGCGTCGCCGTCCACGATGTCCGCGCTGATCAGCGCGCCCAGTACGGATGCTTCCTCGACGATCCGCCGGGACCGGACGGCGGAGAGTCGCCCTGCCCGCTCGGCCCGTGCCGCGACGACTGCGCGCTCCGCCTGGGTGCGTCCCACAAGGTGGGCGTGGAACCGCTTCTCGCCCTGGATGGACTCGCGGTCAACGGTGTGCGGGTCATAGCTCCACGAGACGACCGGACTCAGTTCGTAGGCGCGGCAGTGCTCCGCGAAACGGGCCGCGATGACTCCCAGCGCCTTGCCGAACTCGGGCGAGTGGTCGTGCAGCCCCGGCCGGGGGGTGACCCCGGCGGACATCAGCATCAGCTCATACAGGGCGTGCGGCGAACGCTTGTCGGTCAAGGCGTACGCCTCATCCGCCGACATGTTGATGTGCGCGTGAACGTTGGTCCACCCGTAGACGTCGTGGACGGTGCCCATGCGCTGAACGCCGTTCACGTACCCCGGGAACCCCTTCGCCGGAAGCGAGTCCACCACGCGAATGTCCCTGCGCCGGTTCTCCAGGGCTGCCGGAAGCAACTGACGGGTCATGGGATTTCCTTCCCTCGATGTTGGTTGCCGGTCGGGGTGTGCCGCCCCTTCCGACATGCATTACTTTACAGCACTCCAGCTCATCTTTCTATGCAAAAGCCCAGGTCAGAGCATGTTTGTCGAGGGGCCCCGGTGGGGAGTGGCGGCAGCGGGTCACAGCAAAGGGCGGGGATGGCTGGTCCGGTGCGCGCAGCTTGCTGCGCAGGACCAGCCACCAGGCCGGTGAACGCGCCGAAGGCGCCCGGCCTGGCGTCCCGCGCTTGCGCGGGATGGTCTGGCGGTGAACGCGCCGAAGGCGCCCGCCAGACCACCCCGGAGGGCCGCCAGGCCCTCCGGGGCGTCCCCGCCCGACCTGTGACCCGCTGCCGCCACCCCCCACCGGGCCCAGAGCACTGCACCCCGCGAGAGCTGCGCCCTAACGCAAAGAAGCGGGGGCTGAGAGACCTTCCGGCCCGCGGCGCATGTGCGCCGGCGCCGGTCCAGCGTCGGCTGCAACCGGTCGGGACACATCCCGGCATCCATTCCCGCCGCGTGCGTGGGGCGGTCTCACGGATGTGCCTTTGCGCAGGTCAGCGCTGTGCAGTTTGTCCCACGAACCCGGACGGGTGAGGCGGGATGCGCTGCGCTTCCGGTGGTGGCGCCGGGCGCGGTAGCCTGGTAGGGACGTCAGGGGTCGTGGACCCCTGGAAGACGTGGGGCCAGGTGACCTGGGGCATGACCGGGAGCCTGGCCTGGCGCATGTCTGGGGTCCGTTCAGCGCACCTCGACGGGGAAGTCGATGACGCGCTCCCGGAGGATCTCCCGGTATCTCGGCTCGCCCAGCTTCTCCGCGCGCACCGCGCCGGCCACGATGTCGGCGACCCACAGCAGCGGCTCGGCCGCGCCGGGCAGATGGTCCAAGCGGAAGACGGCCTCCTTGGGCAGCGCGTAGCGGGCCTGCTGGACGGTGGCGACGTCGCGGGCGTTGAGGACCTGGTCGCGGGCCTCCATGAACAGGTGCTTCACCCCGAACCCGTGCAGCTCGCAGACCAGCAGGTTCAGGCAGTGCGCGCGGGCCCGTTCCTGCCGACGCGGCCCGACCGGGGCGCCGACGGCGACCACGTGCAGTCCGTCGAGGGCGGCCACGGTGCGAGCCAGCTCGGCACGCTCGGCGTTGTCGCGCTTGGTCCAGTGCAGCTTCGCGGGCGCGTGCTTCGCCTGCAGGCGAAGCATCGCCTCGCGGGCCTGGTCGAGGGCGTCGTCCGGTATTACCGCCGCGGCGATGATGTAGAACCCGGCGTCGTCGTGCTCCTGAAAGGACTCGTCCGACCAGGCCGTGCTCGCGCTCACTCGCCTGCGTCCTCTTCAGGCCCGCTCAACAGACGCGACCAGGCGGCGGCCCGCTCGCGCTCAGCACGGGGCTGTTCGTCGTCGCCCGGCCCGCTGCGCGTGGGTGTCGTCCTCATGGCGACACACGATGTCATCGTGGGGACGACATGCGGAGGCCGGGGCCTGGGTGCCACCCGTCCGGGTAACGCCCCCACCACGGGGCGGGGCGCGTCTCAGTGTGCAACAGAAATCGAACACGTGCTCTAATCAAGTCATGGCGCGAACCGACTTCCCCGACGACCTGGTCCAGATACAGAACGACTGGATCCGCACGTACGAGGAACTCGCCCGTCGGTCCCCTGCGGCCAGCGCGACGGTGCTCAGACGCCGCCTGATCCTGCTGTCGTGTCGCCTGGCCAATCACCCCTTCTGGGCGAGAGCGGGCCGATCGCCAGCAACCTGGGGGGAGCTACGGCACCACGCCCGTACGCGCAGCCGGACGGAGGCGGCATGAACGAGATCACCGAGATGCAGCGCCGGATCCTGATCTGCGTCCGCGAGTGGATCGCCGAATATGGCGAGGCGCCGACGATCCGGGAAATCGGCCAGCGGGTCGGTCTGTCCAGCACCAGTTCGACGGCCTACCAGCTCGGGAGGCTGGAGGAGCGCGGGGTGATCAGCCGTGCCGGCCGGACCTGGCGCTCCATCCGTCTCTGCTGACGGCGCCGGTCAGTTCAATTGGCGACATCCTGCAGCGTGCGCTCGAGGTGGGCTTGGTACTGCTGGGCGTGTGCGTATCCGCCCTGTCCGGGGATCTGGGCTCTCATCCGGACGATGGCTGGTCCTACGGCTGCCGCGGCGCGTGGGTCGCTGATCTGCTGCCACAGGATGTGGGCCCGGTCGGCGATTTGTGCGGCGGTCTCGGGGTCGCCTGCGTACATGTGGCGTTCTGCTACATCCCGGTAGAGGGAGATGGCTGCGGGGAGGTCACCGAGCGCGGCCCGGGTGTCGGCGCGTGCGGTGCGTGCCTCGAGGGCGCGGGGGTGGCTGGGGCCGTGGGCGGCAGAGAACGCGTCGTCGAGTTGAGCGGCTAGGTCTGCGGCCAGGGCCAGATTGCCGGCGTCGGCATGCTTACGGATGGTCAGGAGTGTGGGAACCGGGGCGGTACGCCGCGGTTCCTGCTGCTGCGGCGGAGCACTCGGCATGGGAGGTGCGGGTGCCGGTGCGGGCGCGGCCTGCTTGGTGCGCTGTTGCTGGAACAGCTGCTGGACTCCGCTGAGCACTGGGCGCTCGTCTTTGGTCAGCAGCGTGTCCAGGGCGACCTGATCCTCTGCCACTGCCTTGACGGCGGCGGCTGGACGAACTGCCGGCTGCTTGCCCTGTCTGGTCCGGCGGCTGGGCTTTCGGGCTCGGCTGGGCTGGCCGGTCTCGGTGGCGGTGCCGTCCGGCGTGATCGTCAGCGGCCAACTGGTGCCGTCCTCGTCATGGGCCTCGGCGCGGACCGGGCGGGGAGGGCTGAGCCGTGCGGCCAGCTGTGCCACCGCCTTGACGGCGGCGGCGCGGTCGGCGTGTGGTCCGGGCGGGGCTGCCGGGCCGGTCACGGTCACGGTGCCGTCTGCGGCGGCGCTGAGCAGGTAGAGGGGCCAGCGCGGTACGGGGGGCGTGGTCATGTCGCGTCCTACTACTGGAGAGAGAGGGAGTTCAGGCGCCACGACGCGCCTTTCCCGGAGCGGATGAGCTCGACGAACGCCGTGTACGTCTCGGGCGGCCCGGTCCACTCGTCTCGGCCGTGCGGGGTGATGGCGACGGCCCATTGCCGGTACGCAGTGGTCTGGGTGTCGGCGGGGCGGCCGGCCTGGTCGGCTGAGGTGAGATCGACCGTGGTGTATGCGCGGTGGGAGGCCCATTTTTCCCAGCCGGCACCTGGGGCGGGCGGGGAGACCGGCGCGCTGACCTTGGCACCGTACGCGGCGGTGCACCATCCGGCCGCGACCATGCGCCGTGACGCCTCATTGCGGGACGAGTCGGTGGTGGTGTCGTACGTCAGCATGGCGGTGAGCGCGCCTTTCGAGACGGCCGAGGCGTCGCGCTGGTCGACGCTCTGGGGAGAGGGAATTCCGCCATGGGGCTGGCGCAGCGTTCTACTGGGCTGGGGCTTCGGGGACGGGGTGGCGGCCGCGTTGCTCGGCACCGGGTACGGACCGACTCCGGTGGGAGGCGGAGGGGTGCTGACTGGCGCGGGTTTCGCCGCGTCCTCGCTGGTACCGCTGCTGCACCCCGTGACCAGTACCGCGGTCACCACAATGGCCAGCGGCAGGATTCGCGCCTTCATCCATACCTCCTGATGGTCTGGGGCTTGCTGGCGTAATAGCCGTCTGCCAGGCGGGCGATGGAAACCGTCTGGCCGGTCCTCGGGGCGTGCACGAACTGGCCTCCGCCCACGTAGATGCCGATGTGGTCGTATCCGCCGGCGGGGCCACTGAGCTGGAAAGCGATGACGTCGCCCGGCTGCAGGTTCTTGTGCGCGATGGCCCGGCCCACCCCTACCTGGGCCTGGGAGGTCCGCGGCAGGGTGAGCTTGCCTCCCGACGCGTGATAGACGGCGTACTGGACGAGCGAGGAGCAGTCGAATCCCCGTGTTCCTGCCCCTTGGGCCACGCCCAATGTCGGCCCGCTGACGCTGCCTCCGCCCCAGGAGTAGGGCGTGCCCATCCAGCGTTTGGCGTACGAGACGACCCGGGAACCGAACGGACCGGCGGGCTGGCCGAGGATGGCGGTGTACTTCCCCATCAGCTGCAGGATGCGCGGAACGTAGATCTCCGTCTCGCCGTTTTTCGGGATGCCTCCGGCCTGCGCCACGGCGACGGGGCCAGCGTTGTAGGCGGCCAGCATGAGTTCCCGGTTGGAAACACCGGTGATCTTGTAGTCGCGGACCACGTCCGCGAGGTAGCAGTCATACCGGGCTTGGGTCATGATCGCGTCGGGCGGGCTCCACACGTCGGCGTCGCCGTCGTCGTCCGCGTCGACCTTCCACGTCGCCCACGTCGCAGGTATGAACTGGCTTATCCCTTGGGCGCCCGCGGGGGATCCGGCGCGGGGGTTCCACGCCGATTCCGCCTCGATCTGTGCGGCAATGAGCGCGGCGGGCGCATCAGCGCACAGCTTCCCGGCCTGAATCACCCAATCCCGGTACTCCGCAGGAATCGCCTTCGTGTTCAGCCCCATGGCGTCGTCGCCGGGCAGACTGTCGGTCTTGTCGATGCTGCCGCCGGTCACAGCGGTGGCCACCAGGACGAGAGCCGTACCTCCGGCTGCAACTCCGGCCATCAGTGCGCCCTTCACGGCGCCCGCCGAATCCCTGCGGATGGGCTGAGAGCCCAACCTCCATATGCCATGGCTGGACTTGTAGCCATACGCACCCCCCGGCGGCGTGGATCTCGGTTGAATTCGGCAACCTTAGCTTTGCAGAAGGGAGTTGACCATATTTGCTCTTCTGCGAGACTGTGTGACCCTGCGTATCAGACCAGGGGGAATATCGTTATGTCTGAGTCAGGTAATCCCTGGGTGACGCCTGCGACTACAGTTCCGCGGCACCAGGCACCACCGGTGAGGGCAGAGCCTTCACAACAACCGTTGCGTTCGCACATTCGACCACAGCCAGGCGGCGTTGACGCACCGCCAGTCGGCCTTCCCGGTCGCGATGCTCAGAGCTCGGCCCGCTGGTGGTGGCTGGGCTGTCACGGCGGCGCCGGGGTCACCTCCCTGGCGGCTGCAGTGCCCGGCGGTGACGACTCGTCCCGCTGCTGGCCGCTGAGTAAGACGACTCATCAGCGGGTGGTTCTAGTGACCCGCTCGCACGCTGCCGGTCTGCAGGCGACGCAGTGGGCCGCCCGCCAGTGGGCCTCCGGATCACTGCCCGGTGTGGAGCTGCTGGGCCTGGTGGTCGTCGCTGATGCTCCGGGACGCCTGCCGGCGCCCCTCCGGGACCTGGTCCGGCTGGTGTCCGGAGGAGTCCCCCGTACCTGGTCCGTGCCCTGGATCGAGGCGTGGCGCCTCGGTCAGCCAGCTGATGCCCTTCCCCGCGAGGTGGCCAAGCTGGCGAAAGATCTGCTGTTGCTCACCGAATCGGAGATGCCTCGATGACTCATGTGCTGGCTGCCCTCGCAGAGACGGGACAGAACGTCCTGCTCGCGGTCCCGGACCCAACCAAGGGATCGAACCCGCCCGGCTGGACCAAGCTTTTGACGGTGCTCCACTGGGTGTTCCTCGCGGTCACGGTGGCCTGCGTCGCCGGGGTTCTCATCGTCGCCGGCCGCATGGCGGTGTCCCACCGCAGAGGTGAGGGCGGGGAGCACATGGGCAGTCTCGGCATCGTCATGACGGCGTGCGTGCTGGCGGGCTCCGCCTCCGCGCTCGTCTCGACACTGACCTCGGCCTGAGCGGGAGCGGATGATGTCGGATTCCCAAGAGCCCTCGTCTCCGTATTCCGCTCGGTGGTGGCAGGCCAGCGCACTCTTCCTCGCCGTGGTCCTCGTGACCGGCGCGGTCGTGGTGTTCACCTCCGACGACGAGTCCCAGGCCCCGGCCGCGGCGGGCCCGACCGCCTCGGCCAGCGGGTCCGTGTCTGCGTCGCCGACGGGGAACGGTGACTGCCCCAAGCTCGCGACATCGACGGACATTCCACGGACGGCGCCGACCGCGGACTGGGCTCTCGTCAGCACCGTGGCAGTGCCGACATCCAAGGACGCGGGACCTGCGGTCGTCGACGGCGACGTCGCCCGCTGCTTCGCCCACTCGCCGACGGGGGCCCTGTTCGCCGGCGCCCAGATCGGCACCCGGTACGCGTTCACGAAGGACTGGGAGAAGGTGGTCGAGAAGCAGACGTACGGCGACGGCAAACAGGTCCTGCTGGACAAGCGGCGGGCGTATGAGGCGACGGCGGAACCGGTCGCCCCGGTGCCCGGTGAGCTGGGCCAGTTCGCCGGATTCCAGTTCGTCACGTACACCCCGCAGACCGCGGTCCTGCAGATGGTGTCCCGGTTTGAGGCGGGCACCATGCAGGTGTCCACCGTGACCCTGAAGTGGGATACCGGCCGCGGTGATTGGCTGTACGAAATCCCGTCCGTCACTCCTCCGCAGAAGACCGTTGACACCCTCGACGGCTATGTCGTGTGGGGCGGTCTGTAATGGGGTGGTGCTCGTTCTGGGACGAGAACCTCGACGACTTGCCGGGGTTCGGAACCCCTATCGGCTGCCAGGCCAAAGATGCCGCGAAAGACGCGGCCAAAGACGCGGTGGCGTCGGCCTGGGAGGAGATCGTGCACAGCTTCCAGGAGGGCGCGGTCTGGATGGTCAAAGAGCTGGCCCTGGGCTGGCTCAAGGCCGACAGTCCGACGTTAAGTCAGAGCAGCGGAACCGTCGCGTTCTTGTTCGGGTCCACCCTCGCCATCACTCAGTGGCTGGCCGTGCTGTCCCTGCTGATAGCGGCGGGACGGATGGCGTGGACCCGGCGCGGGGATGCCGGGAAAGAGGCCATCGCGGGGATTCTGCGGCTGGTGGTGGCCACGTCGGCAGCGGTGGCCATCGTCAACTTGTTGACCAAGGCAGGCGACGAGTTCTCTGTGTGGATCATCGACAGGTCCCTGGGCTGTAAGGCCAGCGATGCCAGCAAGGCCTGCATCAAGGCGTTCTCGGACAAGTTGCTCGACATGACCGCGCTGCACTCGGTCGACCAGCTCGCGGTCTCACTGCTGCTCGCGATCCTGCTCATGGTGTCCGGGCTGATCCAACTGTTCTCGGTGATCTTCAGGCAGTCGATGCTGTTCGTGCTCGTGGGCACCCTGCCGCTGGCGGCGGCAGCGTCCAGCACGGAGCAGGGCAGAGCGTGGTGGCAGAAGAGCATGGGCTGGATGTTGGCTTTCGTCGTGTACAAGCCGGCCGCAGCGATCATCTACGCGGCGGCGTTCTCGCAGTTCTCCACGGCGGGCGACGACAAACAGCTGCTCTCCCAGCTCTACGGGGTGGCGCTGCTGATCCTGGCCGCTTTCTCGCTGCCCGCGTTGATGCGTTTCGTGGCACCGATCACGGAACAGGGCGGGATCGGCGGCGGTGGTGGCGGTGGCGGCGGTATGGCGTCGCGGATCGCCACAGGGGCCATCGCGCTCAAGACCGGTGGCGTCATCAAGGGCGGCGCGGCCGGATCGGCAGCAGGCGGCAAGGGCAGTAGCGGGCCCTCCGGTGGCACAACGGCAGGCGGCGGGGGCAAGCCCTCCGGAGGCGGGAAGCCCTCCGGCGGTGGCTCGTCCGGTCCGTCCGGCGGCGGCTCCGCGGGCACGGGCGGTTCCTCCGGCCCGTCCTCCTCCGGCGGCCCGTCCGGTCCGTCCTCTGCCGGATCGGCCGTACGGGTACCGCCTCCCGCGTCGGGCAGCAGCACAACCACCCCTAGGAATGAGTCCCCCCGTGGCAGCAGTAAGTGACAACCGCGGCCCGGCGCCGCACCGTACGTACGGCAACTGGCGGCGGCCGGCGACCGCTGGCCTCGGTCAGCTCGGGCTCGCCCCGACGGTTCTGCTGCTTCTGGGCCTGATCGTCGTCGTCCTGAGCATGCTCGTCTCGGTCCTCCTCGCCCTGGGCCTGGCCGTGATCCTGACGCTGATGCTCGCGCCGCTGGCAGTACGCGACCGGTACAACCGCACCTTGTTGGTCCGGATGACGACGCGACTCGCCTGGAGCCGGAGCGTCAGCAGCGGTTCGAACCTCTACCGGTCGGGGCCGCTGGGGCGGACCGGTCACGGCACCTGCACGCTGCCGGGGCTGGCCGCGTCCTCGACCCTGACCGAGGCGCAGGACAGCTACGGGCGTCCGTTCGCCCTGCTGAGCTACCCGTCTTCGGGCCACCATGTCGTTGTCCTGAGCTGCGACGCCGACGGGGCCTCGCTCGTCGATCAGGACCAGATCGACGTGTGGGTCGCGTACTGGGGTCAGTGGCTGTCCGGCCTGAGCACTGAGCCCGGTCTGGTCGGCGCGAGCGTGACGGTGGAGACCGCCCCGGACAGCGGGCTGCGCCTGCAGCACGAGGTGCAGAGCAACCTTTCCGCCGATGCGCCGGAGCTCGCGCGCACGATGCTGCAGGAGGTGCTGGCGGAGTACCCGGCCAGCTCCGCGCAGATCTCCACCCGGATCGCCCTGACGTACTCGGGGGCTCCCCGCCCCGGGCATCCGCGGCGTACGACTGACGACATGGCCGTCGACCTCGGTAACAGGTTGCCCGGCCTGACGTCGGGGCTGTCGATGACGGGCGCCGGCGCCGCCCGGCCACTGACGGCGGTGGAACTCGCGGAAGCCGTCCGTATCGCGTACGACCCGGCGGTCTCCCCGCTCATCGAGGAGGCGCGAACGATGGGCGGCTCCGGGCTGGGCTGGCAGGACGCGGGCCCGCAGGGGGCAGAGGAAAGCTGGGACCACTACCGGCACGACAGTGCATGGTCGGCCACCTGGTCCATGAGCGATGCCCCGCGCGGAGAGGTGCTGTCCTCGGTCCTGAACGGCCTTCTTCTCCCGCACACCGACATCGCCCGCAAAAGGGTCACTCTCCTGTACCGGCCGCACGATCCGGCCTCCGCCGCACGGATCGTCGAGCGCGACAAGCGCGACGCGATGTTCAAGGCCAAGCAGTCCGCGACCGGGCGGGCCCGCGACGATGCGGCCCTGCAGGCTGCAGAGCAGTCGGCCCAGGAAGAGGCGTCCGGCGCGGGCGTCGTGCGGTTCGGTCTGCTGGTCACCGCCACCGTCAACACGCGTGACGAGCTGCCGCGGGCACGGGCGGCCGTCGACAACCTCGCGGCCCCGGCCCGGGTCATGCTCCGCCCCGTCTGGGGATCGCAGGCATCCGCGTTCGCCGCCGGTCTACCCATCGGCCTGGTGCTGCCCCTGCACCTGGCGGTGCCCGCCACCATCCGCGACAACATGTGATCTGGAGATCGTCATGGCACGCAGCACAACACCGCGGCGGCGCCCCGGCCCCCGGGGCTGGCCCGGCCCCGGGGGCGGCGCTCAGCCGTACCTCGACCCGGCCCCGGAATGGCGCGGCACCACCGTGCAGGTGTGCGGGCTGTGGCCGTACGGAGCGGGAAGCGGCACCCCGACCAAGGGCGTGCCGCTCGGGCGTGACCTGCACTCCGGGGCCACCGTCTGCTGCGACCCCATCTCGTGGTTCCAGCGGGCCGGGCTCATCTCCAACCCGAGCCTGTTCGTGCTCGGTCAGCCCGGCCTCGGCAAGTCGTCGCTGATCCGCCGCATGTCGCTGGGGCTGGCCGGCTACGGCGTCCACCCGCTGATTTTCGGGGACCTGAAACCGGACTACGTCGACCTGATCCGCGCATTGGGAGGACAGGTCATCACCCTGGGCCGGGGGCGCGGATACCTGAACATCCTGGACCCCGGCGAGACTCGCTCGGCGGCCGCCCGGCTGACCGGCGACGCGCGGCGGGCCCTGCTCGCCGACGCGCACGGCCGGCGCCTCAACGCCGTGTCCGCGCTGATCACCATCCTGCGCCGTGAGCCGCCCACCGACCGCGAGGAAACGGTGCTGGCGGCCGCGCTCGACGTCCTCGACGACCGCCACCAAGGGGTACCCGTCCTCGGCGACCTCCTGCAGGTCATCAAAGACGCTCCCCAAACCGTGCGGGACGCGGCCCTCGACCGCGGGGACCTGACCCGCTACCACGAGATCACGGAGCGTCTGGAGTCTTCCCTGGCCGGGCTCCTGGGGCGCGGCCGGCTCGGCGACACGTTCGCGCATCCGACGTCCGAGCCGATGCGGCTGGACCGACCGGTGTGTTTCGACGTCTCCTCGATCGACGACTCAGAAGTGATGCTGCAGGCGGCAGCCCTGCTCTCCTGCTGGAGCTATGGGTTCGGCGCGGTCACTGCAGCGCATGCCCTGTCCGATGCCGGGCTGGAGCCGGAGCGCAGGTATTTCCTCGTCCTGGATGAACTGTGGCGTGTCCTGCGCGCGTCCAGCGGCCTGGTCGAGCGGGTCGACGTCCTCACCCGCGTCAACCGCACCCGTGGTGTCGGCATGGCCATGGTCACGCACAGCATGCGCGACCTCCTCGCCCTGCCGCGCGAGGAAGACCGGCAGAAAGCGGCGGGTTTCGTCGAGCGCGCGGGGATGGTGATCTGTGCGGGCCTTCCCCGGGACGAAATGCCTCGGCTTCAGCAGGTCGTGAACGTCTCGAAGATCGAGCAGCAGCGGCTGACAGAGTGGTCCACCCCGCCCGGCTGGGACACCACCGACTCCACCGTGGACCCGCCCGGACGCGGAAACTTCCTGATCAAGGTCGGGTCCCGGCCGGGCATCACGATGCACGTCGACCTCACACAGGCAGAGCTGGCGGTCAACGACACCAACAAGCGCTGGCGGAATCGCCAGAGTCCTGCCTGAGTGGGGTGGTTGCCCCGCATGTCCCTGATCTCGCCGCATCGGCAGTCGCCAATTGGCGACTGCCGATGACACTGCCCGGACGGCTGACCGTCCGGGGCACTGCTGCGTCCAGGCGGCGTGAGCGGCCAAGATCAATATCGCCCGTCCTACCTGAACCACTTTCTGCCCGTGTCAGGTGCCGTCTGGAGCACCGCGCGCGAGGCATCCAGGAAACGGGCCCGCGCCTCGATCATGGCGACCTTAAGTCTCGGATGCTCCTGCCAGACGGAATCGGTTGATCCTTGCTCTGCCAGCCGGGGAAGGCCCATCAGTAGACCCCTCATGCCGGCGAGCGCACTGGCCATGTTCCCGACCCTCTGCTGCACCTCATCGGGACCGAGCAGGTAAATCGCTTCCAAGGGGCCGGTGACCAACTGCTCGAACTCATGGGTCTGTCGGGCCCAGTCCAGCCCCAAACTTTCCCACCCGTCTCCGCTGTACTGCTCAACGGCCTGTGCGGTCCGCCATTCCTCCTCCCAGCTGTCCACCAGGCCGTCGAAGTTCTTTGCGGCTTGATCCCAGGCGGCGAGGAACTTCGAGTAGGCCTCCTGCCGCTGTCCTCGAAGCCACTGTCCGTGCTCTACCTGTGCTTGGTCACGGACTTGCCGCCGGCCTACGAGCAGGCCGACGAAAGCGCCAATGACCGCGATGGCCGCGGCAGCGACCGTGCCCCATCCGTCAGTCATGTTTGAACCGTCCTGCGCGGGTGCGCACGAAAGCCCCCGGAGAAGAACTTTCTCCGGGGGCGGGTCTCGTCAGCGCTTACTGATGATGTTGATCGTGACGGAGGTGGCTCCTCCGATGAGGCCTGCTGCCCCAATGGCCGCCACGGCAGGGATGGCCTCCGTGTGGCCGGTGAGAGCGAGCACCAGGGCGCCGCCCGCCGACAGCATCGTCGTAAGCGCCCCGACGGCCTGGACTGCCTTCGACAGGTTGCTCTGCTGGGGTCCTGCTGTACCGTCGTTATTGGTCGCGGTGGTCATTCACACTCCGTGAATTCAGTGTTCGGCTAGGACACGGGACCCGCCACGACCGCCGGGGAGTCCTCTCTTCGCTGCACCTGGCCCGCAAAGCATCGGTGCAGCAGAGGACTCCCCAAAGTCGTACTGGGGTCCGCTCATTGAGAGTACGCAGAACTCGTGGGCCCGCCCCAACCGGACCGTCCCGCGCGCTCTGGCACTGGCTCACATCCTCGCTGTGCCTGTGCCAGGAAAGCGAAGATGAGCAAAAGGTAATTTTCGGACGAAATCCGATTCGCCGCCTAAGCCCTGACCTGGGAAGACGTTCGTCCGGAACGTAAGAACGCGAGACAAATCTAAAGAGACGTACGTCACATCAGCGCTCCGTGCGGGTTGCTGATGACAGAGGCCCAAACGCCATCTACAGCACGGCGTGCAGGGCGTTCTCAGCGATCCCGTCGGGGTCTCTTGCAACTCGACGGCCTGGTCGTCGAGCCGCGGCAGCCGCTGGGCATGGGGTACATGGCCTCGGATGTACTCAGGCCGTTGGGTCGGAGATGTCCGGTGACGTCTCGGCCTCCCCGTGCGCGGTCCATGTCCTGAGCACGTGCCGATCGCCGTCGGTCTCCTCGATGATGCGGATCACCACGCTCGGATTGCTGCCGTAGAGGCCGACCCATCCCCGGTAGGTGCGCAGCGCAGACGCGTAGTCGGGCCACGCGCCGGTGACGGCCGGGCCGTCCGCCTCGAACTGGAGCGTGGCAAGGTGCGTGGTCACCGGGGGCCTCCGTGAAGTCGTCCAGAGCGCCACCAAGCACGCGGAGCCCACCACCGATCTATCGACGCCATGCAAGGGTGAACCCATGACGGACGATCAGTCGAGCGACGCGCTGCAAATATCCTCCCGCAGAGCTGCTGAAGCCCTGGCGGACTCGCCAGGAATGCGTCGCATACGTGAGCAAGTGGCCGCGATGGCAACACGGAGCATTCAGCCGTTCGCGGAAGCCCTCGCGCGCCACTGGTCCCCATCGCTGAACGCTCAACTGGAGGCGATCGCGGCCGACGCCCGTCGGTCCGTGGCTGACTCCCTCACCGGATTCAGCTTCGACATCCTTCAGAACTCCGACGCCTTGCGCCAGCTCAACCTAGATGCTCGCGCCGCTGCCGCCCGCATCCTTGAGGAGTCCTACGCAAGCGCCGAGAGCGGCACGGCCTCCAGCGAAGTGCCTGAGGAGTTGCTGGCCACCATTGAGGAGTCCGCACGCTCCTTTGCCGAATCGGAAAGCGGCCTGCTCCCCGACAAGGCTCAGCGGAGCGCATTCATATGGTTCATCGGAATCATGGTGTTCCTGGCCCTCATGCAGGCTGCGGTATCCAGCGAGGCTGCCAAGGAGATGATTGAGAACAGCGCCAGCATCACGCCGGTAGCCGCTGCCGCGATGCTCGCCGCAGGCCGCTCCTGGGACCGGGTGAACGGCCGGGCCGAGGACGACGAACAGTCCGATGAGTAGTTAGTGCACTGACCGCGTAGGTTCACCGGGCTGAGGCGGGCCAGTCGGCAGACAGCGTGTAGTGCCAGCCCGGGCGCCAGGTGGGCGGTGCTTGGAGCAGTTCTTCCAGTGGTGTTCCGGTGAGCAGATGTTCCAGTGCCCATCGGTTGGCCGAGTGGGCGATCACGAGGATTCTGTTGCCGTCCCATCCGGTGGCGAGGTCGTGGAGGAAGGTGCGGGTGGCCGTGGCGACCTGGCGGTAGCTCTGGCCTCCGGGAAACGGTTCGTCGATGTGCTGTGCTCGTCGGGCGGCGATGAGGGAGAGCGGGCCTCCGTTGAGCTCGCCGTAGTTGCACTCACGTAGTCGGATGTCCTGATGGATCGGGGGCTGGCCGTCGGGGAACGCGATCCGGGCTGTCTGGACGGCTCGGTGCAGGTCGGAGGCGAACACTGCTGCGAAGCCGTCGCCAGGTCGGCGCTCCCCCAGCTCCCGGGCCTGGCGGCAGCCCACGTCCGAGAGTCGGCCCGGGAGCCAGCCGGTAGCGATGCCAGCCTCGTTGTCCGTGGTGGTCGAATGTGTCTCGTAGACGATCTCTACTGCCATCAGGGCTCCTGGATGTCCTCGACAGGTCAGGCTGCATGGGCGAGCGGGCGGCCTCCCCAACCGCCCTCGTGATCCCTGAACGTGATCAAAGCTCATCCGTTGTCAGTGGCGGCTGCTTTCATGGTCTGTTGCGCCGCTGCGGCGCATTGCCCGGGGGAGGGGAAGCACGTCGTGGTGCAGGTAGGGGAGTACGAGCGGGCGGACGGCACGAAGGTACGGGCGCACTCGCGGTGGCACCCGGGGGCCCGGCGGGAGCTGACCATCTTCGCGGTGATCGCCCTGGCCGTCGTCGGCTTTGGCAGCAACGGCGGCACTGCCGGCGGCGGGGCCGGCGAGCAGTTACCCCGGCCGCAGCAGACCGGGGTGTATCCGGTGCACTTCCCCGGTTGGGACAAGCCCGCGCCGCGGCCGACGCCGACGGTGTCGTACCCGATCCGGTGGGACCGCAGCCACTAGACGGCCATCGTCCGCTACGAACGCGCGGGCTGACCTGCAGAAGACAGCAGGGTCCCGGGCGTCATCGGCCGCCTGGGACCCTGCTGTGTCCGCTTGTTGCGCGAGGGCCCCGTCAGATCTGACGGGGCCCTCGACGTGCGGGGTGAGACCTACGGATGGTGGGTGGCCGGGACTGATGCCGCATGCGACGGCGTGGTGCCGGCCGGTGCCTTGTTGCTAGCTCCCGGTCCGCTGGCCAGGGCCAGCAGTAACAGGAACAGCAGCAGGCCTCCGCCCCCGGTGCCCGCGACCACGGCGATGGTGCGCGGGCTGATTGACCGGTGGTGCCCGCGCACGCGGGTGCCGTCGGAGCGGTAGTGGGGGCGTATGTAGGTCGTCGGTCCGGCGGGGACCGGGCGGGGCCGCGGGGTCGTGCGTCGGGGTGCTGTACGGGGCTGTGCGGTGCGCGGCCGGGTGCGGCGGTTGTGGCCTTTGACGTAGGTGCCGTCGCGGCGGTAGTGGGGGCGTACGTAGCTCACGGGCGGTCCTCGGCGGTGAAAGGGGGCAATGCCCCCAGGCGGGGCCGAGTGTTCCTCGGCGCAACATTCGACGGTAGCGACCGGCACTGACAATCCGATGCGGCCAACTCCTTGACCGGGCGCGCCCGTTGGGCTTCGGACAGCGATTTCCGGACGGTTGATCCCGACGGCGGGCCGACTGTCGGTATCGGGTGCTGTCATGAAGTCGGCGGGGAGCTGCAGACGAGGGGGAATTGTGCTCGGGAACAGGGGATACGAAGGCGCCGATTACACCGGCTGGGATGTGCCCGGGACGCTGTGCGCCGTGACGGCGGGGGTCTTCCGGTGAGCCCGCGTCGGCGGCGGCGTAAGAGCGACGAAGATCTGCTCTTCGCGCTGGGCGGGCTCGTGGTCGTCGGGTTGGTGCTGGTCAAGGTCGGACAGTGGGTGTGGGCGCATTGGTGGGTCCTGGTCGTGCTCGGCTTGCTGGCGCTTCTCGTCCTCGCGGGCTGGCTCTACCGGCAGGTTGACCAGATGCGGTCCGCGCAGTTGCGGGTCGAGGGCCTGACCTATTCGCTCGGCCAGCTGGACGCCATGCACCACAGCGCCTTCGAGATCGCCGTGCGTGACCTGCTGGCTCGGGACGGCTCACGCGACGCGCTGCGCTGCGGCGGCCGGGGCGACCTCGGCGCCGACGTAAAGGGGCACGATCCGTTCGGCCGACTATGGGTATTCCAGTGCAAGCACCGCAGGAGGGGGCTGGACGGTTCGGCTGTCGGGACTCCGGAGCTGCAGACACTCAACGGCACCGGCAGGCCGGTGCACGGCGGCGACGTCGTCGTGATGGTGACCAACGGGAGGATCTCCGGGCCTGCCCGCGACTTCGCCCGGCAGCAGCGCCTGCACCTGGTCGACCGGCGGGTGCTGGAGCAGTGGGCCCGGGGCGCGCGACCGCTGTGGGAGATCCTTCCGGCTGTTCCACCGCCCCGGAAGCCTCCACAACTTCGCTGAGCTCCATCACACCGGTGGGCGGGACCACTCGGTCCCGCCCACCGCCATGTCTCCGTTGCCGTGAGTCGGCTCGCCCACGGCCGCGCGCTCAGATGGTGGTGCCACACGTCGAGGCGATCGCGGTCCGTGCGCACGCGCCGGGTAGGGCCTGGGCGCACACGAAGAGCAACTGGCGTCCTATGCCTTGGGCGGTGTCCATCGCCTGATGATGCGGGGCTGAGAGTACGGTGCTGGCCATGCTTGGATCCGGATCTCCTCCATGTCTTCCGGCTCGTCCTCGCAGTCGGGGTCGGGGAAGGCCGCGGCTTCGAGGTTCCGCCGAGACGTTCGGATGCGGGTCCATCCGGCGGGCATGTCGAAACGTGCTGCGTCGGGGAGGTAGTCGGTGCAGCCCAGCACGACGAGACGTCCCGAGGCCAGGTTGAGGCTCGCCTCGACGACGTGGTCGAAGTCGTCGCTGTCATCGTCCGGCCGGCCCGTGACGAGGTCGATGGTGACGTCGACGGTTACGTTGACAGCCGTGCCGAAGGCTAGGGCGTGTTCGGCGACGCCGAGCCCGTCCAGGACGGCCTGCTCGGTCCACACGTCGCCGACGCCGGTCTCGGTTGCCTCGGAGTCGTCGTCCATGACGTAGATCTGGAAGTAGTCCGCGAAGAGCTCAAGGTTTGTCGCCACGGACGCATCACTGCGCGACAGCCGCCAGCAGGCCGCGCAGCACCAGCATGCTCCCGCGGCGGTACAAGACCAGCCGCAGCAGTCGAGGGGGCAGACGGTGTAGGCCGCCAGCGGGAGCGGGGTTTCTGGACTTTCTGGACCGCTCCACGCGGGCGCGCACGTACGCGCGAAAGAGTTGGGAGGAGCCCTGGACCCGCTGGGTCCGGGGCTCCGGCGTTCGTCCTCAGCTCCCGATGAGCTCGTGGAAGCCCTTAGCGCTGACTGCTCCTGCCGCGATACCGGCCAGCACCGCTCCCGCCCCGTTGGCGGAGCTGAGGTAGGTCAATGCGGCGACGACTCCGCCGGCAAACACAGCGGCCAGCAGGATGAGCGCAGTGCGCATGGTCAGAAGGGGGCCAGGGCCTCCTGCGGGCGCGGCCGAATGGCTCTGGGGGCTTATCGATTGACAAGTATCGTTTGACGACGCGGTCGCGGTACCGTCGTGATTGGTCGGGGTAGGCAATTCACACCTCGTGAAGTCGATGTTCCGCCAGGGACACGGACCGCCACGACCGTCGGGGAGTCCCGCAGCTGCACCTTGCCGTCCAAAGCTCGGGTGCAGCACTGGGACTCCCCATCGTTCTTGTGAGGTCCAGTCAGCAGAGTACGCAGAACGCGCGGGGCGGTTGTAACTCCACCTTTTTTTCGTTCTAGTGACGCTGGCTCAGAAAGAGCCTGGTAGGTGCTCTGACCTGCAAGAAGCGCTTCGTCTCATGGCGCGCAGTCCCTCTTTCGACGTACCAAGGGGAGAGCCGTCGCGTTGATCTCGGCCCCGATCAACGCCAGTTCCACGAGTACTACTGGAATCCCAAGAAATCGATGATGCTGAACTGGGCCGAAAGAACAACGAAATGGCCCCTGACCTGGCCCGTTGCCGTGGGGGCGTTCGTCCCCAGAGGGTCCTGGGCGCCGCGGTGCAGTGGATTGTTCCGGACATGGAGCCGGTACCGGCCATGGAGCCGTTTTTGTTCCGGACACGGTGCCGACAGCCCCGCCGGCGGCAGTGGCTGGCCCGGCGGAATGCAGCAGCAAGTCGGTGTCGGTGCGCCGTCAGGTGAGTCCGGCGGAGGCGTTGTCGTCCCAGCCGTCCTCGCGCTGCATGTAGCCGAGCATGGAACGGGAGTGGCGGGCCCAGCCGCCCTGGTCGGCGATGGCGATGCCGTCGCGGCCGCGCTTGCGGGCAGTGGAGGCGAGCCCGATGCGCAGCGAGTGGCCGGTCCAGTGGAGCGGCACTTCGGCCCGCTGGGAGATGCGCTTGACGGCGCGGGTGACGCTGTCGGGGACCATTCCGCCGGTGACGCGGCCCCACCGGTCGATGCCGACGAAGGCCGGGGTGGACGGGCCGGCCCACGCTTCCCCGTGTTCGGCGACCAGCCGGTCTCGGTAGGCGGTCCAGGCCCGCACGGGGCAGACCTCGGGATCCTGCGAGTAGCGGATCTTCGCGTTGCGCACCGAGTGCTTGGTCTTCCCCGTCAGGACGGCGATCTGCATGCCGGCCGGGTGCAGGGTCACGTCGCCGGTGAGCAGTCCGGCCGGTTCGCTGGCCCGGCTCGCGTAGTGGAAGCCGGTGAGGACCAGCGCCTGGTCGCGCAGCCCGGCCAGGGTGGGCGGGCAGGACCGGGCGATGGCGTACAGGCCGTCGATGTCGGCGCCGACGGCCTGGCCGCGGCCGCGGCGTTCGCCGGCCTTGAGCAGCTTCACGGTCAGGCCCTCGAGCGCCGTGCGGGCCGCGGCCTGGTCGTCGCCGCTGACGTGGTGGCCGCGCTGGCGCAGCCCGACGACGGCGGCCGCCAGGTGGGTACCGGCGGAAGCGGGGGCGTAGCCGCGCCCGCTGGTCTGCCCCTCCCGCAGCATCCAGGTGACGAACGCGACCAGGGCCCCGCGGCTGCCCTCGGTCGTCGGCAGGCCGGTGGCGGTGCAGAACCGTTCCCAGACCCGCCACGACTTCGCGTAGGTGTCGACGGTGTTGTCCGGGGTGATCTCGGCGGCGACCGCGTCGGCCAGGTCCTCGGCCTCGGCCAGCCGGCGGGCCGCGTCGATGCCGTGCCGCTGGGCCCACCGCCCGATCAGGGCGGCCCGTTCGTCGGCCGCCGGGTCCGGTCCTTGGTGTTCGAGCGCGGTCGTCAACGCCGCTTCCCCCCGTCTTCGGTGACCCGGCGTCATGCCCGGTTTTGTCGCGTCGGATAAGGAGAGGTTATCCGATGCGAGGCCTCCACCGGGCCCGTAATCGCTACGCCCCGGCCAGCCGCTCTCACTAG